>JAHIRU010000028.1 GCA_018818465.1 Nanobdellota archaeon | reverse complement strand
TGTGGGAACATTGACAGGTTCAGTGTCATCGTAGAGAGAATAAAAGTTTAGCATTTTTATTCCTTTTTCTTATTTTTTAATCTATAGTAGGTAAGAATATAGTAGGAGCAACCTTTAGAAAAGGTCTTGTCTCCAATAACATGGAGCAAGAGGCATCTCTCATTCTTCGCAATGGGAGATGAGATTGCATCCAAAGGAAGATATGTTTAAGCAGGTTATTGTTGTGAGAAAGGATCTAAAACTTAGCAAAGGAAAGCTAGCTGTTCAAGTAGCTCATGCTTCTATAGATGCTTACAAAAAAACAGATAAAAAAGTACGCGAATCTTGGGAAAGTGAGGGAGCAAAAAAAGTGGTTGTAGCTGTTGATGATCTCAAACAACTTCTTGATGTCAAGAAAAGATGTCATGAACAGGGATTATCCTGTTCTTTGATCAGTGATGCTGGCAGAACAGAACTTCCTCCAGGTACAACAACAGTGCTTGGTATAGGCCCTTGTAAAGAAAGCGAAGTGGATAAGATAACAGGTAAGCTTAAAATGTTGTAGAAACAATTGATAATATGGTAAAGCCAAATTCTAAACAACAAGATATGCAGGAAAAGGTTCTAATGTATCAGCTTATGCAGAATCATATAGAACAGTTGAGGCAACAGCTGATGGCTGTAGAAAGAGAATTCTTAGAAATTGATGGCACTATTAATGCGGTTGAGACAATTTCAACCAATAAAATCGACAATGATTCTTTTGTTCCTTTAGGAACAGGCTGTTTTGTTAAAAGCAGCATAAACAGCAAAAACAACTTCTTAATCAACATTGGTGCAGGAATCTTTGTAAACAAAAAAACAGCTGAAGCCGTAGAATTCCTTGAAGAGATGAAAACAGAAAGAGAAAAGCTTCTCAACAAGATCAAAAACGAGTTCGACTCCACAATGGGTAAAATAAACGATGTCGGAAAAGAAATCTCTGCTATGCAACAGTAATCACTGATGCTCGTATTTTTCTTTCAGTTCTATGTCAATCTTGACGCCTTCTGGTATTTGTATCCTTACAATCTGCCTCAAAGCGCGCTCGTTACTACCAACGTCTAGAATTCGTCTGTGTATGCGCATTTCCCAACGATCCCATGTAGCATTGCCGTGACCAGTGCCGTCTCCGCAAGGTGTTTTCAATGTCTGTACCTTAAGTTTCTTTGTTGGAAGTGGAATCGGACCTCTATAAGAAACTCCATACTTCTTAGCTATCTCGATTATCTGATCACAGATAGCCTGAATCTCTTCAAGATTCCGTCCAGCTAATTTAACTCTTGCGAATTCCATACCTAATCCCTTTTTACAGGAGGTTCCCACCTTCCTCAAAAGGTCTAAGGCTTACCCCAAAAACGGTAAACCCGAAACACTCCAATGTTTATCTCTTGCTTCTCTGCTTATATCTTCGTGGTCCCTGAGATGATCTAGGAGGCTTGTGTGGTTCTGTTCTCCTAACATCATATACCAATAGATTTCTATCATAACTTAAAAATGTTTTTTTGGCTTCCTCTCCGATTATTTCTACAAATCCTCTTGATATTGCCTGTCTGGCAGCATCAATTTGACCCATTATTCCGCCACCGGTTGCATTAATAATTATATCATAGCCTTTAGCTCTGTCACCCATAAGCATTAGAGGCTCTTTTATTTTCATTTTAACAAGTTCATTTCCTATTGTTTCAATAGATTTCTGATTCATTGTAACCTTGCCGGTTCCTAGTTTGAATCTAGCCCTTGCTATAGCTCTCTTCCTCTTGCCTGTTGTAAATATAATCTTTTCTGCATTCTTAATTTTTGGTTTCTTTTCACTCATTTTCCACCCATCCTTTCACACAATTTACTTAATGTTATATATTTACATCTTAATTTGTTCTCTGCACCAAAATCCTTTAATTCCCTGTCTTTAAACTCTTCTGGCATTTCTCTATAAACTCTAACTCTTTTCAGCGCTTTCTTACCAAGAGGTTTTTTGTAGGGTAGCATGCCTCTTATAATTCTTTTCATAACCCCTTCTGGTGTTTTTGGATAAAAAGGACCATGATATGGGTCACCTTTTTTTAATTTTTCATGAAAAATCTTTTCAGTGTATTTAGGAGTGCCTGAAATA
>JAHIRU010000027.1 GCA_018818465.1 Nanobdellota archaeon | reverse complement strand
ATGATCGCGATGTTCTGAGAAACGCAGCTATTGCTAACGATTTTGATGGAATCAACAATAACATTACTCTCTATCAGTACGGCCACAGCATCCAGATATGTGATTATGAAAACACCTGTGTCGGCACTACTCCCAATGCGAGCAATGTCTGGGTAGGCACGTATATTATCAGCGGTAGACATACTTACTCTCCGCATTTGATACGTCTGTATTTATGGTGAAAAGAATGAAAAAAAGAAAAAAGAAAGGGCAGTTTTTTATTTTGGGAGCAATTATGCTAATCATTCTTTTCTTTGGCGGACTGCAGTTCGGAAGACCTTTGATGCATCAGGATACAGAAGATTTGGGATACATTTTTGATAATATAGAATATGAGCTTCCTTATGCATTGAATCTAGGAATCAACAAAACTACTCCGATTATAACACTAACCAATTTCACAAGATACCTGGATGAATCTTTATACTTTGCTAACTTTTCTACATTATGGGTCGTAACTGATAATGTTGACTTTGGATTGGGGCAAATTTTTCATACAGTGAATGTCACTGTAGGAAACTTTTTGGATTATAATGTTACTGTTAATGTAACTTTTGATGGAAGTTCAATAAACGTTACTGTTCCTAACAATCAAACGAATTTTACAACATTTGAATTTAATACAGGCGCAGCTCCAATGGGCGTGTATAATTTTGATTTAAAACTAGAATTTGATGGAACAACAAGATATATGAATAATACTGTTTTAGATAAGTATAATTTCTACGCGTTGGTAAAACTGCAAAGGGGAAACGATTTCAAGAAAGAGGAGATTGTAGAAGCTGTCGATATAGCGTAGTTCTTTACGTTCAGCGTTTCTTTTGGCGCTCACTAGGAAGCTGTTCACGTATTATTATTTTCTCTTTCGGCTTTTGCCTGAACAGCGTTCTGAATGGGCTTGTAATGAGCTTCATTGTTTTCACTCCACCAGACGCCATTGCATAAACTACGTAAGCCATCACGCCTAAAAGAGCAAACCACAATATGTTTGTCAGTGTTATTGGAATGCTCATGCCCATGTAATTGGCTACAAACGGCGCTATTGCACCGAGTGCTCCAAAGAGCGCAGCTTTCATCAGAATCTTAAAAACAGTGTAAGCGAGCACGACAAACACTATAAGAAGCCCAAAAACTAGAATGAAGTTCATTTGGGTGACTTGAGTAAAAAAAGCTATAATTTCCTGTATCATGCTTTATTATTATGCAAAAGAATTAAAATATTACTTATTAATATTCAGTTAACCAATTGAACTGGTAACTGATTAAAGCCTTCGTAGCTCAATCGGTAGAGCATCTGACTTGTAAGAGTCAGTTTGATCTTAAGAGCCTTTCAAAAGGCTATGACTTCATGAGATCAGAAGGTTGGGGGTTCAATATAAACCTTTTTCAAAAAAGGTTTAATCCAAAAGGAGCTGCGCTCCACTTCGTTGCGCTTGCTTCCAAAACATGAAAAGGGTTTAGGAACATCCCTCCGAAGGCTTTCATTATTCTTTTGTTTTATCCTCTGTTGAGTTTTCATTTTCAGGCTCGCTTTCTTCGCCTTTCAGTGCTTCCTCGATTGCTTCCTTGTTGAAACCAACAATTATCTTTCCATTAATTTCTGTGACAGGAACGCCCATCTGGCCTGATTTTTCTACCATTTCCCTTGCTTTTTCCTGATTCTGAGAAACATCAATCTCTTCAAATTCTACACCCTTTTCTTTTAAGAAATCTTTTAACATGTCACAGTATGGACAGGTTTTTGTTGAGTAAACAATAACTTTCATAGTATAACCTCCAATCAAATACAGTTTATGTAGCGCTTTTATAAGTATCTTAGCGCAAATTATATATATTAATTTTAGCTTTATATAATCATTCTATAATTAACATAAGCTAGGAGATATTTAATATGTACAAAATGCTGACAATAAAAGATAAGATAAGGGTGCCTCCTATAAAGTTTGATTTAGGGCTCGAGAATGCTATAAAGAGTAGCCTGGAGGATAAATGGGAAGGTACTATAATGAAAGATATTGGTGTATCCTTATCAGTAGATTCAATTAAAGAAATTGGTGAAGGTAAGATACTCGCAGGCGATGGTGCAATACACTATCCAGTGGCATTCCAATTGCTGTCATTTGAACCAGAAATGCATGAAATCGTAAAGGGGCATGTAATTGATGTCACAGAGTTCGGTGTATTCATAAGAATGGGGCCACTTGATGGAATGATACATGTATCACAGCTTATGGATGATTTTGTTTCGTACGAATCTAAAAGAGGAGTCTTTGTAGGAAGAGATACAAAAAACACTCTTAAGGAAGGAGATAGCGTAAAGGCAAGAGTAATATCTGTATCTGTTTCAGGAAAAGAATACAAAATCGGTTTAACAACAAGGCAACACGGTCTTGGCGGAATAGACTGGAAGGACAGAAAGAGCATCAGAGATGAAAAGGTAGCCAAGATGAAAAAAACCGAAGCTAAGAAGTGATTATATGAGCACTAAAGAAAAGGTCTGCAGAACATGCAGAAGATTTGTTAAGGGTACTGTTTGCCCTGCATGCAATCAGGCCAATTTCTCTAGAACATGGAAGGGAATCATATTTGTAAAGGATCCTGCTAATTCTGAAGTTGCTCAGTATTTGGGCATAACAAATAAAGGTAAATATTCTTTGTGGGTAAAGTAATAGATTTATTATTACTTATTGACTTAATTCTTATGGCTAGCGTTTACGTTTATTTGAAAGATAAAAATATAGATTTAGATGATTTTGATGCTTTTACAAAAATAGGAAGTATAATTCATAAGGAGATTAAAAAATATTTTATGGAAATTGGTAATGTAAACGAATCTGATATAGTAATTCCTAGTATCAATTATATTCCATTAAAAAATAACTCTGGATATCAGGTATCAATAAAAAAAATTAAACATAAGAAATGTGGTAATAGTTGTGATGAAAAAGACAGTGAAGAGTTTATTACATTTAATCATCTAGATATAGCAAACATGTTAGTGGGTGTATTTAATGATGAAGTTGATTACACAGCAAAAATTGGTCCATGTAACAAAATCGATAGATGGTAAGCTTTTTATACCGATTGAGTGTTATAATTAGATATGCTGGATTATTTGATGTCTGTTTTGGGAGAAGAATACACGGTAGTTCTAGTAATAATGATAGCTTCTCTTATTGGTTCTAAAATAGTTCAAATGATTATTGTTAGATTTTTGCACAGGTTAACTGCAAAAACGAAAACAGATATAGATGACAAAATAATTGCTGCCATAAGCAAACCTATTATAATAACTGTTATTTTGATAGGTTTACAGATATCATTGAACATGCTTACTGTTCTAGCAGATTATCAGTCATGGGTAAGCATGGGGTT
>JAHIRU010000026.1 GCA_018818465.1 Nanobdellota archaeon | reverse complement strand
TCTTATTGTTGATATTAATGAAGGGTTTCAGCCGCAGACTGAAGAGTCGTTGAATTACTTGAAACAGTTCAAAACCCCATTCATTGTTGCTGCAACAAAGGTTGACAGAATCATGGGATGGGCTCCTCATCCCGAAGCTTTCTTTTTAACATCATTCAGCCAGCAACCTAAAAGAACGCAAGACGAAGTTGAAGAGAAGCTCTACAAAATAGTTGGTCAATTGGGTCAAGCTGGTATCAATGCAGATAGATACGACAGGGTAGATGATTATACAAAAAAGATTACTATTGTTCCAATCTCTTCTACAACAGGTGAAGGATTCCCAGAACTTCTGATGCTTCTTACAGGTATTTCACAGAAGTTTTTGAAAGACAGGCTTGAAGTAGAAAAAGGTACAGGTAAAGGAACTGTTCTCGAAGTAAAAGAATTCAAAGGACTTGGTGCTACAATAGATGTTGTTGTTTATGACGGTGAAATAAAAAAAGGTGATACTCTTGTTATAGGCGGTGAAAAAACAGTTATTACAAAAGTCAAGGCTATGATGAAACCGAAGCCTTTGCATGACATAAGAGTTGAAAAACAGTTTGAAAACGTTGATCTTGTCACTGCTGCGGACGGCGTGAAAATATCTGCACCTGGCTTGGATAAAGTTATTGCAGGCTCTCCGCTTCGCGCTGTTAGAAATGACAAGGAAATTGAAAAGGCAAAGCAAGAAGTAGAAAAGGAAATGGATGAAGTGGTGATAGAAACGGATCATGATGGTGCTCTGCTGAAAGCTGATACTCTCGGCTCATTGGAAGCATTGATTAAATCGTTCAAAGGAATGGTTAATGTTCGCAAGGCTAATGTAGGAACTGTAACTAAAAGTGATGTAATGGAAATGAAGGCTCATGATGATCCTATAATATTTGCATTCGGTGTAAAGGTTTCGCCTGATATAAAGAAACTTGCGCAGGATAACAATGTAGCTCTGTTCGATTCTAATGTTATATACAAGCTTATTGATGAACATAACAAATGGAAACAAGATGCTACTAACAGAGCTCATGAAGCAACACTTCGCAAGGTTACAAGACCTGGCCGAATTAGAGTTCTGCCTGGCTACGTGTTCAGACAAAGCAAACCAGCTGTTTTTGGTGTAGAGGTTTTGAAAGGTATTGTAAGAACAGGGTACAGGCTTCATAAAAAAGGCAAGGTTGTTGGCGAAATTAAAGAATTGCAGATGGAAGGAAATAATGTTTCTGAAATAAAAACAGGTGACAAGGCAGCTGTTTCAATGGAAGATGTCACAATAGGAAAGCAGGTTCTAGAAGGTGATATCCTAGACAATTTCATTGTAGAGCATCACAAAGCTGAGCTTGAGAAGGTAAAACACAAGCTTACACCAGAAGAACGCGAGCTTATCGCTGAAAACCAGGAAAAATAATTTATATCCCCCTAAGATCACTAAGAGGGAAAGCTTTATAAACCCTTAAGTGTTACTATCTTATAGTGACAATAAATTAACAATAACAGTCTGATGTCTTGCATTGAATGAATAAAGACATCTTTGGAATAATGAAACAATATAAAATATGATAAAAGGTTGTTGATATGGCTAAGAAAAATAACAAAACTGAAGAGAAGAAGGAAATAAATCTTAGAGAAAGGTGTGTTCCTTTCAGTGAATTTGGTTTCAATGGTGGAGATTTCAAAGAAGGTGAAATTGTTAAAGATTTTAATCTTGTAGATATTTTAGACGAAAAGGAAGCTGCTGGATTTTCATTGCCTTATAATGGTTCTGGTGCGGATGGTAATTATTTTGATTGCTTCATTAATGATGCAGAATTTGAAAAAGAAAGACCATTTTATACATTCGTAAAGTTTGAAGGAAATGGTAAGAAAATTGAGCACATGTATCAGAAACTTGGAGATCAATGGATATTATACAAGAATAATGGAAGAATACCTGGTTATAATTCAAAAACTGGTAAATACAGTCTTGGACAAGGTATGAAAGATATTAAAGACGGTGTGATCGAAGGATTTATGAAAACCTTTGGTTTGTATCAAGGTTAATGATTGATATGGCAGGAAAATTGTATAAAGTGATTGAAGAATTTGAAGATGGAATTGAAAAGATTTTTGTAGACGGATTAGGAGAAGTTGAAATTGTTTATGTTCCTGGAGAATATGCAGACGACGTATTGAATAAAAGTCTTGGTATTGCTTTTTATGGAAAAAATCAAATTTTGCTTGATGAAAGCCTTAGGGAAGAGCCTGATTTTTTGAAATACGTATTATGCCACGAGATATTCGAACTTTATATTGAACCTGGTGAAGATGTGTATAAGCACACTACAACTGAACTTGCTAATTTGAATTATCTTAAAGATGAAGAGCCTCAGGCTTATTTGAATGGTATTGAATTCAATCTTCAAAAACTTGGCGATGGACAGAAATCAGAATACACATCAGCGTTTTTTGACGATATAGAGAAACTTGGCGAAAAGTTAAACGAAGAAATAAAAAACAAACTTTATGATATAGCTGTTTGAGAAGCAACTTCTAAAACATACTTAGCTGGTTTTTTTGGCGAATAGATTCGCCATGTAGACAGCTTGAACGGATTAAATGGTTTAGCCTTGCGAACATAATCAACAACTTTGTAATTTTTATCCAAAAAGTAAATATCAATCGGAAAGCGCATGAACATCATCCATATTCCATGCTTTCCTTCATAACCAAATGTGAAAAGCATTCCATGCCCTTTGGGAAGTGACTTTCTGAACATCAAACCTTTTGTTTGTTCCCATAAAGAATCTGCATGCTCTAGAGTTTTGCAGAATTTCTCTGGATTGAGTTTATTGTTGATCATATATTATCTTAGATGTAATGATTAAAATTCAGTAAGGTTTATTATCATTAATATATATCATTAGAAAATAATTTTTAAAAGATGAAAAAAATTAAAAACGATAAAGAAAAGATTCTAGATCTTCTTAAAAAACACGGTTACAACACATCTTCTTACAACATTCTCAGCGAAGACAAGAAATATTTTTTCAGCGAGCAAAAAATAGAAGGAGTTATAGCATATGTTGACATAGCGAACACCTTTCTTGTCGCAGGAGACGCTGTTTGTTCAGATTCCGATATAATGCAATTTGTTCATGAATTTAGAAAATTCTGCAAAAAAAACAACAAAGACTGCTGTTTCCAGGCAATATCAAAAAAATTCAAGGACACCCTTGAAATCATGGGCTTCGGCTACATAAAGATAGGTGAAGAACCTTTCTTTGACCTAACTTCTTGGAATTTATCCGGCTCTGCATTCATGACTTTAAGGAATCATGTAAGCTATGCAAAAAGGAATGGGCTTAGTGTAGTAGAATACAAACCAAAAGAAAAAAGGAACAAAAAATTGGAAAAGCAGGTGGAAGATA
>JAHIRU010000025.1 GCA_018818465.1 Nanobdellota archaeon | reverse complement strand
GATGGATGAACGTTTCGATATCAAATTGGATAACAATTCTGTTAACGAATTATTAGAAGAAGCCCAGCGCCGAAACAAAATAAAAAAACATGATGATGGAGAACATTGGGGGAAGGTTTAAAATAAATCTAATCCAATACTTATTATGAAACTAGAAGACATTCTAGATGTTGCAAAACGAAGAGGTTTCTTCTGGCAGAGTGCTGCTATACATGGATCAATGTCTGGATTCTATGATTACGCTCACTTAGGTACTGCTCTAAAACATAGATGGGAAAATGAATGGCGTTCCTTTTTTTTAGGGCTTGATGACAACTTCTGGGAGATTGAACCATGCAATGTGTTGCCTGAGAATGTATTCAAGGCATCTGGACATCTGGAATCATTTGTTGATCCTATTGCAAAATGCGGTAAGTGTGATTATACTGAAAGGGCTGATCATCTTCTTGAAAGAGAACTAAAAGATGATACTTTTGAAGGGCTCTCTCCTGAAGAGTTCATGAAGCTCATGGAAAAGCACAAAATAAAATGCCCAAAATGCAATGGCTACTTCAAGGAAGTCGGCCAGCTCAATATGATGTTCCCACTAACTGTAGGAACAGGCAGTGATGCCAGAACAGCATATCTTACACCAGAAACTGCTCAGGGCGTTTATGTTAATTTCAAGCAGGAATTTGAGACATTGAGAAGAAAGATTCCAATGGGTCTTGCGGTTGTTGGAAAGGCTTATAGGAATGAAATCTCTCCAAGGAATGCTTTGATTAGAATGCGTGAGTTCACGCAGGCTGAATTACAAATATTCTTTGATCCTAATGATGTTGACAAACATGAAGATTTCAAATCTGTGGCAAACTACAAGCTTCGCGTCTTTCTTATGAAAAATAGGAAAAGTAAAAAAATCACCGAAGTTGCATGCAAAAACATGAAGCTTCCTAAATTTTATGTTTATCATATGGCAATGATGCAGAAGTTCTATCTTGATGTAATGAAAGTGCCTAAAAACAAATTTAGATTTAAAGAGCTCTCTGATGAGGAAAAGGCTTTCTATAACAAATATCATTGGGACGCTGAAGTCAATACAAACAGTTTTGGTTGGATAGAAATGGGGGGTTTGCATTTTCGTACAGATCATGACCTTAAAGGCCATGAAAAAGTATCTGGAGAGAAGATGATGATTAACCACGAAGGAAGAGTATTTGTACCGAACGTTTTGGAAATTAGCATGGGTGTGGACAGAAACATATACATGCTTATAGATTTGTTTTATAAGGAAGAGAAAGAGCGAACGATAATAAATTTCCCTAGAGTGTTTTCTCCTTTTGATTTGGGATTGTTTCCGTTGGTAAACAAAGATAAATTACCAAAAAAAGCAGAAGAGATAAAAGAAATGTTAAAAAATGATGGTCTAAAGATTTTTTATGATAATTCTGGTTCTATTGGTAGAAGATACAGACGTATGGATGAGATAGGGGTTAGTTTATCTGTTACTGTGGATCATCAAACTCTAAAAAACAATACAGTTACTATTCGTAACAGGGATACGATGAAACAAATTAGAGTAAAAATAGATAATTTATCCAAAGTTATAAAAAATATAATAAATTGTAAAACTGATTTCAAGAAAGCAGGAAAAATTGTTAAATAGGCTTTAACAAGCCTCTTTTTTTACAAACTTCTTTCCAGGGACCAAACAATAAACTAGGTTTACTTTTATTATAAACCCAATCTCTTATAGTGGACCAAGGCTTGTTCAATGATCTTGATATATCGGCTATTGTATTGCCGTTTTTGTATAGTTTTAATGCTTGGAAATAATTGTTGGCATTTTTTATTTGCTCTTTATTATAAGGAATGTAAACATCTAATTTTTGTGTATGAAATATAAATTTATTGTTTCTTTTAATCGGTAATTTATTTAGCGTAGCTAGTATGGAGTTTATGTTTAAATCTAGGTTATTTTTCTTAAGTTCGGTTATTATATTATCTAATGTGACCTTCTTCTTGTTCCTTATATAATTAACAATAATATATTCTGGAATTTTTGAATTTGTAAATTCGGGTTTTGGTTTGTTATATTTATAATTCAATATTAATTTAAGCTGTTTGTGTTGCGTTTTCGTTAATTTACATAACGGATAATTGTTTACTATATCATCAATTTGTTTTTTCAATTTTCTATAATTCTCTCTATTCTTTCCTCTAAGTATCTGTACAGTGTATAAATCTTTCCATTTTGGGTTATCTCTGCTTCTGAAAATAATATGATAATTTATTCCTAAATCGCTGAGAATAATCTTCAATATTTTTAATAAGCCCTTCGATGTTGTTGATATAGTAAGATTTGGGTGTCTTGGATTTAATGTCTTTTCTGTTTTGTCTCCTTCATCCACTAAAAATCTTATAAGAATAGCAAGTTTATTATATTTTCCAAGATTTTTTATTTCGTTTTCAAACTCTTTGCTTAATTTGAATTGTTTTATCTTCTCTGATTTTGTATTAAATGAATTTATTTTATGCGCTGTTTTGAATATTTTATCTATTACAGGTGGTATATCAATAGATCCACTATATATTTTGGCAGACCATTTTCCAAACTTTACCCTCACCAAATCTATAAAATTATTCATTATCTCTTTATTGTATGATGTATAGCTTGGTGTTATGTAAGATTTATTTCTTTGTGAACACCAAGAATCAGAAGAGCCATCACAAAACAATGCAAAAAGTATATTCCAATAATAAGGATCTTTCTTTATTGGAAATGCTCTCTTAATGAATAATGTCCTAGACCTTTGACCATATTTTATTTCAATTATATTATTACAAAATTTAGACCATGAAATATGATTACTATGGTTTGTAATCAGATCGAATCCGATGTATAATGGAAATGCTGTGTTTTTGAGTTTCCATGAATAAATGCGATTTTTTGATATGTTAAGCTTATTTGCCAGTTCAGGCACTGTTTGTTTTATGTTTTCAAATGAAAAAAGTTTTCTTTGGATATTGGATTCAAGCCTGACGTATAAATTAGTATCTTTTTTTGTAATGTTTATTAAATCTATTTCTTTCAAAT
>JAHIRU010000024.1 GCA_018818465.1 Nanobdellota archaeon | reverse complement strand
TAAAAGTCCGCTATTTCGAGGAGAGATTTCGGCTTCATGTTTAGAAATTAGAAACAATACTTAAAAACAGCTACAGTTTCTTCAAAGCTTCAATCACATGAACACGATAAGGTTTTGGATCAAATACATGAATCGGTATGTTTTCTACTTTTCCATCCACTAAAGAATTAATTCCAGCTTCTCCGAAAGCCAGAATAAAATCATCCATAATCATTGCACCGGTCACTAATGGTAAAAGACCAAGCTTTCCTGTATGTGTAGAAAACCTTTCAGTAACTATTTTATAATCAATATGCTCAACAAGTCTGTATCCATCAATAACAGGTCCTTCTAAATCAAGAGAATAAATATCAATATAATCACCGCTTGTTTCTCCATTATATTTAAACTTTACTTTAAACTGCTCATCAGTTAAATCAGGCAGTCTGAATAAAAGCATATAGTTTTTCTCATCACCAACGTTTTGAAAAAGAGCTGTATAATCTCCTGCTTCTATAGGAGCGTTATTAAGATTATCAGCTAAATAATCCCATCCTTCCAAATGCTTAACAAGCTGATTTTCTTCGGAAGCCATTTCAATCATCCTAATTGAGATAAAATAGTAAATTATTTAAATGTGACACGATCCTGAAACAATACTTAAAAATCACCTATTGCTCTAAATCTGAACAAAGAACCTTGTAGCAATCACTATGGCGCATATGGCTGCTGTGGTGAGATAAATCAGGAACCACGCCCACTTGTGATGCTTTGCTAACAGGTGATTACTGCCCCACTTGCCCATGTTGGCAAGTCCTATTATAAAAAACAGAAAGCCCATGACAAAGAAGACTCCAAAAGCTATTGTATTTAAGAAAAAACATGGTATTGATATAATTACCCAGAGCAGACCTATAACAAAAAACCCATAAAAATCTGGTTTATGTTTTCCCTTCTTCTTTTTGGTCTCGATGAAATAAATCCCAACCGCAACAAATGCAAGAGCTATGATTGAAACGAGAATCAAAACTGTTTCCACACTCATATTATATATTTGTTTTGCTGGCTTAAAACTTTTTAAAAAAACGCTTTAATGTACCAGACAAATGCTACTAATACCATCATTGCAGTAAATACTAAAACCCATGAGATCTTCTGGTTCTTTGTAAACGGTCTCTTTTTCCACTTCTTAATGTTCGCAGCGCCCACTGTTGTGAAAATCACTCCCATTACAGCCAGGCCGTTGAAGAATTCGTTGTAGATGAACATTAAAGGCGCTCCTATGCATAGCCATGACAATCCCATAAAAAAGAATGTTCTGTAATCAGGCCCCACTTCTGCCCTACCTTTCTTTTTTTTCAATACAAATACAGCAACAACTGCGATTAATAAAATAAGGATTATAATTGCAAATACAGACCATAATATTATTTCAGCCATAATATCTATTTTCATTTTTCAAATATAAAAATAATCATCAGTTATTCCAAAACTGTATACGATTTTGGAATACTAAAAATTCAATATCCACACACTATAATTTAACAAAGCTGCGAAGGTTACCCATACAATGTACGGAATCATCAGATAAGCTGCCCTCTTGTCTATTTTGTAAAATAGGATAATTGTTGCAAGTATTGTTATCCACAGGAATATTATTTCAATGAAAGCCGCAAATGGATTCTGTATACCGAAGAATAGCACAGACCATACGATGTTTAATATCAGCTGCACCTTGAAAACCGCAATAGGCTTTATGTTCTTTTTCCAGCTTCCCTTTTCCCAAATCAAATAAAGGGCTATTCCCATAAGAATGAACAAAGTTGTCCAAGCAGGTGCGAATAACCAATTTGGTGGTGTGAATGTAGGCTTGTTTATTGTGGCATACCATGTAGCTATGTTGGATGTTGTAAAGATTGCTCCTACGAAACCTGCTAATTGACATGCTATTAAAGAGACTAAAAGTTTTGACCAATCAATGTTCATAATTAATTATTGTTTTTAACTATTAAAACAATTATTTATATGAGAAGAAGTCCCACAGAGAAGAAAAAATTAAAAAGAAAGATTAGAAGAGCCAATCTAAAAGAGAAAAGAATCAAAAACCCTGGAAAAAGGAAATAATCATTTTTATTCTGTGAGAAACAATAATAAAACATATTAAAAATAGGAGGTAAAAAAATATGGCTAATTATGCTGGTGTTGGCAGCAGATTCATTGCATTATTAGTAGACGGTATAATACTGGGAATAATAATGCTACTAATAGCTCTTCCTTTTGGTGCAACAAGTATGATGTTCGGTATGATGAGTCCTACAGGAATATCTAACATACTTGGCATTATAGCAATGTACTCGACACTAATGATTGTCTGGTTTGTAATTTCTTTGCTATACTTCTCATACTTTGAAAGCAAATCAGGTCAAACCTTGGGTAAGAAATTAGTGAATATAAAGGTTGTAACTGAGAAAGGAAAAAACCTAACATTTGGTACTGCTCTAATAAGAACTATATTGAGAATAGTAGACGGTCAAGCAGGATACTTACTCGGCCTAATCATAATACTCATCTCTGATAAAAAACAGAGATTAGGTGATATGGCAGCAAAAAGCATTGTAGTGAAGGCTTAGTTATTACCTTCACTTGTTTTTTATTTTAAAATAAAAAAATCAAATCATTTTTGCTTTGATTATTTTCACTTCTTCCAAAGGTTTGTTAGAACCATCCTTCTGCACTTTTGCGATTTTGTCAACAATATCCATTCCTTCAACAACCTTTCCAAACACAGGATGTTTTGTGTCAAGGAAATTGTTGTCAGCAAGGTTTATGAAGAACTGGCTTCCTCCAGTGTTTGGTCCTGCGTTTGCCATTGACAATGTTCCTCTGTTGTTTTCATTGTGTTCTGAGAATTCATCTTCTATTTTATAACCAGGTCCGCCCATGCCGGTTCCTGTTGGATCCCCGCCCTGAATCATGAAACCATCAATAATTCTATGGAATATTACACCGTCATAAAAACCTTCTTCAACAAGCTTCTTGAAATTTCCTGCTGTGACAGGCATATCATCATATAATTCTATAACAATATTACCCATGCTAGTTTCTAACAAAACTTTTTCACTTAAAGTTTTTTCACTTTTTTCTAAAAACATACCTTGAAAATTCACCCCCATTATTAATGCAACAATTGCTACAATGATTATAGATAATATAATTTTATTATTTTTCATAAACTTAATTTGCACAAAGACTTAAAAACTTTTAGAATCTTTATATGCGAGCTCAAACAAAGTTATAGTAAGGTGATTTATTTTGGTTCAAATAAGAAAAATTGATGAAAAGCGCGTTGACAAAATGATTAGAGAAGTTGTTGCAAGAGCTGAAGGATTGAGATCCTTTCAGGACGAAAAACAGGCAGTAATAGACCAGTTCAAAAAAGAGCATCAAAGATGCAGAAACGGTCAGATTTCTGAAAGAGCTTTAGAGGCATCTTCAAAAAGAAGAATGAAAGAACTTATGTCTCTTGACAGCAAGATAAGAAACGACATAAAAAGGGCTAGATCCTCGATGAGGAGCACAAACAAATACATAGATGTTTACTTACCTGAAAAGGTAAAGACATCAAAAAGCGGTGTCCATAGAGTTTCTTTGAAAAAGAAATCCAGAAGTGCTGCAAAAAAAACAACAG
>JAHIRU010000023.1 GCA_018818465.1 Nanobdellota archaeon | reverse complement strand
TCACCCCTCCTTGCAGAAGAAATAAGTTTTCAGGAAATTATGAGAACATTAGCCAAGCATTTCAAATACAAAGAAGAGAAAAAAACCAGAAAAGCCCCTAAATGAAAGCCTGAAACCCCCTGGGGTTTTTTCTTCCCTTATGTCTATTTAGGGGGATAAAGAAGGTTTTTAAGCATCAATATAAATCTTTTTATGAGAGCCAAACAACTTTATGAACAGCTAGAAAAGGATTTCATAAAACCCGAATTCACTGACGAATGGGCAAAGTATATGGAATCCATATCTGATTTTCTTACTGAAAATTTCAAGAAAAGGTCAATGGGGCTGGTATGCAATTTCGCAGAGGAAGTAAACAATGTCTATACTGCGGTCTTCCCTTCAAACAACGTAATGAAAAAAGTTCTCGAAGACGGCGCAAAGGATGCAATGCTCTTTGTGCATCATCCTTCAATCTGGGACATAAGGAAAGCGCCTGACATATTCTACCAGATGGATAGGGAACTACTGAAAAAATTCAAGGAAATGAATGTTTCCATATACAATCTTCATGTGCCTCTGGACAATCACGGAGAATATTCCACAGCCGTAAGCTTAGCAAGAGCTCTTAAAATAGAAACAGAAAAGCCTTTTGCCCCATACTATGGTTGCATGTCCGGGGTTATAGGAAAGGTCGGCACCAAAAACCTGCAGAATCTAAAAAAGGCATTCGAATCGGCTGTAGGCCACAAAGTTGTGCTATACGAATACGGGAAAGATGAAATAAAAGGCGGAAAGGTTGGCATTGTCGCCGGAGGCGGCAACAGCGTTGAAAACCTGAAAGAGCTGTCAGAAGAAGGGATAAATGTATTCATATCAGGCGTGACAGTAAAGAACGACCGTTCAAGAGAAGCGCATGATTTTGCAGAAAGCAACAGAATTAATATTTTAGGCGGCACTCATTATTCAACAGAGAAGTTTGCATGCATAGCAATATGCGATTATTTTAAAAAACTAGGCATCCCATCAGAATTTATAAAGGATGAACCGATGATGGAAGATATGTAGTCCCCTTCCCCAAAACCAGCCTCTTCTTCTCAACAGAAAACCGCACACAAACAAAAGCTTTTAAATTATTATTCTAACTTTCTAACATGAGAAAAGAGCTTCTCCTGATACCAATATTATTTTTTGTTATAATTGTTTCTGGATGCACCACTGAAGATACGGGAAACTCAATCTTATGCGGTAATAATGTTTGTGATTCAGATGAATCATGCTCTTCTTGTTCATCAGATTGTGGGGTATGTGTTTTTGCTATAGAAGATTTAGTAATCAAGACTTCTGATCTTCCAGCGGGTTGGGAGGTGGTTAAACAAGGATTAAGAATCTCTGGTGATGAGGCAGAAAGAGATACAACAAACTCTTTAAATTATGGATGGAAAGAAGGGTACTACGTGGAACTAAATTCGGGCAACGTGCTTACATCTATAGTTACAGTATTGGATTATAAAATGAAAAATATAGTATCCAGATTTGACAAAAATCTTATTGTTCCATGGTTCCAAAAAAGAAAGGACTTCTCATTAGACTATGATAAATACAAAGGATATGGAATCAAAAAAACGCATTACGAATTGCCGAATTTGAATATAGGAGACGACAGCATAACATACAGGGTTGATTATGAGGGCATATCTTATAATGAAGCAGGGCAAATAGAGCGTAGTAAAATAACAAATTTCTTTGTCATAGAATTCATAAAATCAGATGTGTATGAATATATTGAAGGTATAGATTACGAATTGATTAAGCAAGTTGCAAGAACCTTAGAAAATAAAATACCAATGAAGCAAGCTGAACCAAAAACAGGAGAAAATCTTATAAATGTTGATGACATATCAAGCGGTTCAATTACTCCTGATAAACTTGACAGGTTATATTGTGAACAAACTGGCGCCAACTGTCCCACGTTTTTGGATTTCCAATTTGACGTAGTAACTGTTACAAATTCGAAAATAACAGGTTCGTCTGGTGAAGGTAGTTTAGAAGTTAATTGTCCTACTGGAACAAAATTAATTTCATGTGATTTTAATTATGAAAACATACAGACAAGTGATTCTATTGTCCATTCATCAATAATTGTTTTACCAAACGATTCTAATGGATGCATTGCTAATTGGAATAGAGGTACTGCGATTAATGTAAATAATGAAATAATTGCTTATTGCTTGAGTTTGAGCGTTTGATTTCCTTATTTAAGTATAAAATCAAATTTTTAACATGGCTAAGAAAAAAGCCTCAAAAAAACCGGTTACAAGAATAACTTTACGTAATGTGCTAAGCTGGGTTATTGGAGTTTTCTTTTTAGTTGCTGGCGTAGGCATGATAGGTCAGGGTTATTATATTCATGGATTGCTTATAGTAATACTTTCAGCAATGATAATACCTTATTTCAACAAATTAACTACAAAAAATTTTAATTTTGAAATTTCTGGTGGAATTAAATTCGTTTTGATTATTATAATTTTAGTAATAGCCGGTTTTGCTGGATCCACTCAATATCAAGGCGCTTATTTAGCAGGCAATTCAGATACTTTAATACTGCAAGACGATGATACAGAATTTACAACATGTGTAGAAGATTGGTCTTGTTCAGATTGGACTGATTGCAAAAGTAATGGAAAGCAAACAAGAAGTTGCACAGATGCAAATAATTGTGGAACTACAAAAAATAAACCAGGAATATCACAGAATTGTGAATATTATGAGCCTCAAATTGCAATAGATTTAGATGTAATGAGTGTGAATGCGTATTGGTCTGATTGGCTTGAAATGGGTTCTATATCATATGTAAAAGTATCTATTGATAATTTTGGAGATATAACAATAAACCCTGAATATGATGTCAGAATTCGATACAATAATTTAGTAGAATTTTTTGATGAAGATTCAATATATTCCTTTGTGGAAGTCCCTCCTGGAAAAACAAAAACTGATATAATTTATTTAAATGCTGACATAGAGGAATATGGAAGTGGTTTATACACTGTTTATGTAGATTTAAAAGACGAGGGTAGTGAAATAATTTTAGCTTCGGTCGAGAAAAAAGTAACTTTATGATTATTTCC
>JAHIRU010000022.1 GCA_018818465.1 Nanobdellota archaeon | reverse complement strand
GTCAAGTCTAATTAAAAGAATACTGAGATAATCCCTCACCCCTTTTTCAAAATCAATTTTGGAAGAATATTTACTTTCTCCCTTTAATTTAATGACGACTTTATTCGTGTCGCCATTAACTTCAATACAACTTTCACTCACTTTTGCTGTGAAACCCCTGTATTGAAGGCTAAACAATACAAGCAGTACTTCTACTTGTATGTCTATTAACACACCTCTTCTGCTTTCTGGTAAGTTATGAGAAAACGTGTGCATATTTCTATTTATTATGAATGTCATAGTTTCCACCTCCTGTGGAAGGTTTTTTAGAAGAAATAGTGTGGTGATACACTTCTCTAGCTTAAAGACTATCACTGTATGTGTGGAGCCCTTAAGCATCAGTACTTGAATCCTTTCAAGCACACAATATTTAATTTTTTGATAGCCCAGTAAACCTTTTATCGTTTAAAAAGCTAATTGTAACTATTATGTAGTAACAATGTATTTATAAAGGTTTGCTTTGTTTACTCTCACTATTTTTATTATACAAATATAAAGTATTATATAATAGTTCGATGACTTGCTATGTTTGCATATAGTCATCCTCATATAATTAAAATATAGGATAGGTAATTAGATAATGCCACTTAAGCGCTTGAAGTTACTTAATACCAGAGAATGTCTTTGGATCTACATATTACGAATACTGAAAGAAGGATCATCGCATGCTTACACTCTGCGGAAGGAGATAGAAAAAAGATTCAAATTCAAGCCAGGAACTATGACTGCATACAAGGTTTTGTATCTTTTGACTGCATCAGGATTTGTTACAAAAAAAGATGAAGGAAGAAAAAAGATTTATCATATAACAGAAAAAGGTGAAAAGGCCCTAAAAGAGGCGGCAGATTTTTATAAGAACTTGGTTAAACGCCTGTCTTAAAGCATTTAAATAAGTAGATGATAATTAAAGAGATAGTAAACGATGAACGGAGGGATGATATGGCAATAGCAAAATTTGAAATGCCTAAGGACCTTGTGAGTAAGGTTTATGAAGCAATAAGTGTTGCAAAAGCAAGCGGCAAGATAAGAAAGGGTGTAAATGAAACCACGAAAGCAATAGAACGCGGAATAGCTAAACTAGTTGTTATGGCAGAAGATGTTCAGCCAGAAGAAGTTTTAATGCATCTTCCTGTTCTATGCGAAGAAAAGCAGGTTCCATACGCTCTTGTACCTTCTAAAATGGAGTTAGGAAAAGCTGCAGGCATTGAAGTTCCAACGTCTTCAATAGCAGTTGTTGACGAAGGTGATGCAAAGAAGCTTGTTGCAGAAATTGATTCAAAGATTAAAGGATTAAAAAAATAAAGTAAGCAATAGAAAGGATTATTATGTCAACACCAGCCGAAATTACTGAGGTAATGGGAAGAATGGGAGTTAAAGGCGTAAGCAGAGTTAGATGTCGTGTTCTTGACGGTAAAGACAGAGGAAAGGTTTTGACAAGAAATGTTGTAGGGCCGATAAGAGTTGGCGATATTCTCGTATTAAAAGATACTGCAATGGATGCTGAAGGCAGATTCCAGAAGAGGTAGATATGACTAGATGTAATTTCTGTGGAAACGAATTGTTTGAGGGTAGAGGTAAGATGCTTGTAAAGAATGATGGAAAGATATTTTATTTCTGTTCATCTAAATGTGAAAACAACTGGAATCATGGCAAGCAAGGAAAGCATACGCGTTGGACAGAATTATATAGAAAAGAAACAGGGCGAGACAAAAAAACAAATAAATCTTAAAGTTTATCCAGAAACTCTTCTTCTGTGAAATGAAGTTTGCCTGGTATTAATATAACTGCTGGTGCTGGTATAGTTTCTTTTGATAATGTTTCTATCGTATCATGTTTTATTATTTTTTTGTTTGATCCGAGTTTTGACATTACTATGACATTCCTTTTGCCCATGTTTTTATCGATATCTAAAATTCTTTTTAGACCGTCTTGTGCTGGCATTTCTATATCCAAAAGAACTAACGTATGAAGACCCAGCGATCTGTTCTTTTTTATTTCATCATAGAACAATGTTGGTTCATAGTTCTCTTGTGGAGTTGGAATAGTTACAACCTTTCCAAAATTATATAAACTTAAACCGGATTCACCTATTCCTGTATATATTGATGAAGAGTGGACAATCTCTGTTTTCACTTTCATCTCTCTAGCTTCCTGCACGATTTTTATATGAGTTGTTGCTAAAAGCGGATCACCAGGAATAAGTACAGCTATTTTCTTTTCTTTTGCTTCTTCAATAATTTTCTTAGAATCTTCTTCCATCCCGATTCTGTCTATAATGGTTATATCTTTAGATATAATTTTTTCTAGTTCGTTAAGATCCCCGCCCCATTTTGCAGTATATAATTCAGCATAAACATGATCGCATTTTTTACATATATCAAGTCCTCGTAAAGAAATATCCTTTTCATCCCATAAACCGAGCCCTATTAAATACAGCATACAATATCATTGAGAAAATGACTTATAAACACATTTACTTCTTTTTAAGAATTTCAACAATGTCATTATTCTGAAGTTTATATTCTGCGCCTATTTTTATGGCTTTATCGCCTTCCTTTTTTAGACCGCCTATAAATTTCTCTTTCATATCACTGTGAATAATTCCTGCAAAATTCTTTAGATTTGTGTCTTTTGGAATAAGATAGACATCAGGTAGAACATTGCCCATCTTATCTGTTAACCTGTTAATATTGGTTACCGGATAAACTGCAATATAATCAAGAACGTCAAAAACAGTTTTGTTTATAATTTTTTGAACTCCTGTTGATCCATATTTATTTATAATTTTGCTGCGTAAAAATTCTAGAGCCTGTTTCTGCTTATCATCCATATCATCTGAAATCGTTTCAAATCTCGTCCCTCCAGGGCTGTATTTTATCAGGCCTTTCTGTTCTGCTTTTCTTAGTGTGAGTTCGGCTTCTGCGCAGCATGGTGTAACGTCAAAACCCTGCTCTGTTATTTTTTTTATGTTTTTTTCTGATGCCTTTAAATCAATCTTGTTAGCTGCTATAACAATTGGCTTACTTTTTTTCAACAGCACATCAATAAACTCTAGCATTTTTTCATCATCCGCAATAGCACTAAACCCTGTTTTTTTGATGGCTTCTTTTATATCTTCTGGATCTATTTTAAGCCCAGACAGCTGTTTGTAAATAGCATCATCCAGTTTCTCTTTTGTTGCTTTTATGTGATTGCATATATGTTCCCAGTTCTTTTTCAGTATGCCAAGAATCCAATAGTTTATCTCTTCTGGCAGGAATTTTATGTCATTAATAGGATCGAATGATCCTGGTTCTACAGGATTGCCATCAGAGTCTGTAGCACCAGAGATATCTACTACATGTATCAGAGCATCTGCTTCCATAATATTGGATAAGAATTGGTTTCCAAGACCCTTTCCTTCATGTGCTCCTGGAACAAGACCAGCAATATCAATCATTTTTATTGGTATGAAACGAACATTGTTTACGCATTTAGAGTTCTTTGCATTGCATGCAACTCCTAGCTTTTTACATACACAATCAACACGAACATAGCTCACGCCGCGATTAGGTTCTATTGTAGTAAAAATTCTATTGCTTATCTCAGCATCCACTAACGTAGCAGCGCTAAAAAAAGTCGTTTTACCGGTATTACTTTTTCCAACTACAGCGATTAACATAGTTAATAGATGTAGAAGTGTTTAATATACTTTATTTATCAAAAAGTTTTTTCCACATAGTTGTCATTTTTAGATAGAATTCTGTTTGAGCTTTCAATGAAAACACGCTTGTTATTGACATTCCCATCAAAAGTATTATGGATCCTAATACGACAATAGGAAGATATGCCTGTGCCATTTGAATTATGTACGGGAATACAGCTTCTGAAGACAGCGTGCCTGCTGCAACAAATACATTAATGAACAATATCAATAAAGGCAGTGCGAATATGGTAGCGATTGCCATGCTTATTATAGCCAGCAGCAACCATATTATGAAAACGTCAAATGCTTTTTTCTTGAATATTTTAAGCGATGCGTTCAGCGCTTCAGAAAAGCCCTTATTTTTAACAACAATAATCGGCAATGTGAAAAAGAACATTAAACCAATTATTATACTCAATATTGAACCAATGAATGGAATCATGCCAATTAATCCAGATATCAAACCAATTACTATGACAGCAGCCAGTACTGACGGATATTTCTTCAGACCTATCCTAAAGCTCTTGTTGTAATCCTTTTCTTTGTAGCTTTGATGTATTATGGATGTCTGTAGCCAGATTTTAACCAATACCCAGACTGTAAACAACAAAATTAATACAAAGCCAAATTGCATCAATGCACCCAGACTAGCAAGACTGCCTGTAGCTGCTGCAAATATATTAGAAATAATAGAAACATTTAACAAAGTGTAAAAAATTCCTACTGAAAGGAATATTAAGTCGAGTATAAAAAACGGTAGCCATCTCTTTGGCTGTATTGCAAATTTCAATGATTTTTTCAGTATTTTGCCGTGTTCAAGACTCATAATATTAATTAAGCGATGATGCTTATAAATTTAAGTCTTTCTATGCTTTATTATCAAGAGATTGTTCGCATTATCGTTTTATTCAATTAAAAATAATCATAGGATGGCAGCATTCTATGTTTATATAAAATGCCTCAGGGCAAATTACATATCTTTTCTTTAGATTTATCACATGATAAATCGAGGAGATTTTAATGACAAAAAAATTAGCACCTGGAAACAATCTTCGAGAATTCCGCGTCAAAAAGCTGTTGACCCAGAAGGAATTAGCTGAGAAGGCAGGAGTTTGTCAGGTAACGATTAGCTTCACCGAGAACTCGCTTTCGGCTCCGATTTATCTCACAAAACAAAAACTCGCCCGCGTGCTAAAATGCACGCCTAAGGAACTTTTTCCTGATGAAGGGCGCAGGAGAAGGGTTCACGAAACAGTTTGAACCTTTTTTTCAACAAAGCCTGGGGGAACAAGGAAGTTCCCATTTTTGTTCTGTTATGTCAGTTTTTAGGGATATTAATGGTAATTGTTTATATTTTGCTAAACAAAGATGTTATTATGGCAACTAAAAAAACTAAAAGAATTGCAGTCTTGGACAGGGGTTTGTGCAGCCCTAAGGCTTGCGGTTTTTATCTATGCCAGAAGGTGTGCCCTATAAACAGATCTGGTGAGGATTGTGTAACTGTTCTTGATATTGATAAGAAACCTGCTATTGATGAAAATCTATGCATTGCATGCCAGATATGCGTCAAGAAATGCCCTAAGAATGCCATAGCTATTGTTAATCTGCCTGATCAGCTTAAAGAAACACCAATACACAGATATGGCAGAAACATGTTTACTCTT
>JAHIRU010000021.1 GCA_018818465.1 Nanobdellota archaeon | reverse complement strand
TGAGATCTTCTTTATCGTAGGGCTTGTTATCCTTAGGAAGGAAACTCCACCTATTAGAACTACAATAGCCCCAATCAAGGCATATGTTGCCCAATAAGGCCAGAATTCAATTCTATAAATGACATAAGCAGTAGCACCTGGTGCTATCTCTGGAATAGTGTATTTACAGATGTTTTCATTTCCATCTGTGCGACAGTTAGTTGGATTCGTAACATAACCTGTAATAGAATCTTTTGGAATAGCTTGCTCTGTTTCAACATTTTCTTCTACAACATTTCCATTGTTTGTTATCGCAACAGTAACTTCTTTGTATAAAGGTGTTGAAACTATCGTTGTTGTTTCGATTATGTCTTCTTTAACATTGATAGAAAAAATCTCTGTTCTTTCGATATCAAAACCATTCAATTTAACTGTTACATAATACTCTCCCGCAACAATGTTTTCTGGCAATTCTATGCTGTGCTCTGCTTCCTTTGCTCCTCTAACATCTTCAATAAAGGATATTGTTTGAATTATCTGTCCATTTTCGTCTTTTAACTCGTATACGACATCAACACTGTTTCTATCAAAAGAACCAATTTCTATGTTTGATGTCAGTGTATCTCCTGTTTTCTCTATATCAAAAGATATTATGCAGACTTTAGAAATATCCAACCTGAATCCTCTTGATGCTTTAAAGTCTGGGTTGGATTTTGAATAAACAAAAACATCATATTTGAATTCACCGTCAGCGCCTCTTGCCGGATTTATAGGAATTTTAAACAATTTACTGGACATCGAGTTAACAAGAAATGTGCTTTCTAGTACAAACCATTCGTCTGCATCTGGTCCATCAATTTCAACAATAAAATTATCATATATGACCTTGTTGTTTTTTATTTCAAGCTCTAAAAAGACTTCGGAACTGCACAAACTTTCCAGAGTTGGCGTCTTAATATCTATTTCTAGAGGTCTTACAGCAGATGCAAAAGATGTTAGAAAGAACAGGGTCATAATAGAAATCATTAACATTAATGGTATTTTTCTCATCATTTACATCATCTCTCCGAAAACTGAAGATTTTAGGATATTAATTGTATATAATTATGATTTATAAAACTAACATGACCGTTTTTAAATATATGAACTATATGGTTATACTATGAGCGGGGAAAGAGTTGTTCTGGTAGATGAAAATGACAATGAGATAGGAACAGAGGAAAAAATGAAGGCCCATCAGGAAGGCAAGTTACATAGAGCAATTTCTGTGTTTATTTTCAATTCTAAAAGCGAGATGATGATACATAAAAGGGCTGATGATAAATACCATTGCGGAGGCCTCTGGACTAACACCTGTTGCAGTCACCCAAGACAGGGAGAAACCTACGAGGAATCTGCAAAAAGAAGGCTAAAGGAAGAGATGGGTTTTGAAGCAGATTTAAAGGATATTTTCAATTTCACCTATAAAGTAGAGTTTGATAACGGTTTAACAGAACATGAGTATGACCATGTTTTTGTTGGAACATTTGACGGTGAACCAAATCCTGATCCAAAAGAAGTAGATAACTGGAAATGGGTGAATGTAGAAGAGCTGTTAAATGATATGAAAGAAAATCCTGACATATATACATATTGGTTCAAGGAAATTGCGGAAAAAGTTGTTTCTTATATAAAAGATGTGCAATGATTTAAGCCAGTCCAAATAAATAATATCATGGTTGTTTCGGACAAACTTATTGATTATATTAAAGAACAGTTGAAAGAAGGTCATAAGCCCAATGTAATAAGAGATGTTCTTTTAGATGCTGGTTATTATGTTGGTGATATAGAAGAAGCTTTCGGCCAAATAAAAAGTGAGATGAAGGTAAAAAAAGAGGTCAGGAAAGAAAAGGAAAAAGTTGTAGAGGAACAGAAAAAAATTGAGAAGAAAGTTGAGAAGGAAAAGAAAGAATTGGAAAAGGTAAAACCTGAGGAAGAACTGCCAAGACCTCAAATGCAAAAAGAAATGGAAGAGATTGATCCTGAAATTGAAAAACTGAAAGCTGAACAGCTAAAGCTTAAAAGATTAAAACTTGAACGAATGAGGCTTGAAAAATTAAAAGCTGAGCAATCAAAATTTGAAGAACATGAAATTAAAAAACTGAAAATGGAAAGGAAACAAAAACCAGCTATCCTAATTGAACGAGCAAAAATAGGTTTCTTTTTCTCGTTTATGGGATCTATTTTAATTTTTTTGAATAGTATTATTCAAATATTACTTATACAGAATTTCTTTGAAGTTGATATAGCATTTTTTCCCTTTACCGGAGTAGAGATCTTTGTACCCGGATTAATTTTAGTTGTACTTAATATAATTCTTGGCGTGGCAACGCTTGGAAGCTCTTTCGCTGTTTATAAGAGAGGAACAGAACACATAGGCGGATCTTTAGTCATAATTCTTGCTGCAATTGCAATCATAGTATCAAACGGTTTCATTTTAGGGCCTTTGTTAGCAATCGCTGGTGGCATAGCTGGTATCGCTAAAAAATAGTGAAAATATAATATACTAACTAATTATATATTATATAACATGAGAAGTTTTTTCATTGTTGCTTGTTTAATTATTTTTTTAGTTTCAATGATTTCGCAAAACGTTGATGCACAAATAATTGAAACTCGTCCAAGAATTTATCTTGATGGTAACGATGTTATAGAAATAAAAGAAAGGATATTAAGAGAACCATATCTGACTCAATGGAATACAATGAAAAATTATGCAGATACTAACACTTTTGATCCGTATTCAAATTGGGGTGATTGGCAAAAATTCTTTCAAGAAATACGCAGGTATGTGCAGATGTATTCCTTTGTTCATTTGATTGAGGAACCTGATCCTGCTGATCCTTATAAATATTGTATTAAGGCTAAATCCCTTCTGGATGTTCTTAATGATGATGACATATTTAATGCAATAAGTGCGCCATCGGCTGATCTTAAACTCATGGATAATTATGCAAGATCTTTTGCTATAGCATATGATTATTGCCGTGATGTTATAGATCTTGATCCTCCAACCAAAACATATATTGAACAGAGATTAATGGATGCTGGTAATTATTATCTGACTTATAATTGGGATGAAAGAATAGAAACTCATTCTCGATACCATGGTGTGATAGAAAGAATGACAGGGAGTTTAATGATTCCTATTGCAATATCAGGCGAAGGTATAGATGATGACCTCGCTAATGATTTACTCGCTAAATATGAAGCATTGCTTTTAGATACTCTTCATGCATCAGATGAAGCTGGTTCGGATGGTGGAAATTTTGAGGGTATGGAATATGGAAGGCATATAAACGGTGATTTAATAGGAATGATGGCTATAATGGAATCTGCTACCAACACACAAATAGAAAACTATTTCGGAGAAAGTTTTGATCATCTTTCTAATTTGCCTGAAGCTCTAATTTATAGCATAAGGCCTGACATGAAAGATTCTTATCCGTACAGCACATTTTTTAGAAAGGGCGACATTCATTATCCGGAGCTGATAAATTTTCTCGATGTTACAAACCCTATGTATATTGCATCCAGATACGGCAACGGTCATGCGCAATGGCTAACTAAATTAATTGCATATTTTGCTACTGATCCTGCTGATCCTAATTGGAATCTTGTTTTCACCACTGTTGGACCAATAGAAAAATGGTCAATTCTTATTTTTTATGATGATTCTGTGCAAGAACTTCTACCTGAAGGTAATCCAAATCCTGAAGATGATTTCCCTTTAGTAAAAAATTTTGATACTAATACAGGCGATATTTTCATGAAAAACAGCTGGGATCTGGATTCTAATTCTGGTACAATTTTTGCTAATTTTAAGTGTGGATATTATTTTGATGCTCATCAGCATCATGATCAGGCCAGCTTCGTGATCAGTAGAGGAGATGATAGCCTAGCAATAGACAGTGGTGGATATGATGCTGCGCTAAGCGATCATGTTTATAATTATTATCACAGAACAATAGCCCATAACAGCATTCTTGTGCATGATCCTGATGAGGATTTTGGTATATACTCAAATGATGGTGGGCAGAGGTTCCTTCGCTTGGAAAGAGACACAGTTGGCCAGCCTATAATGCCTGGCGACGTCACAAACAATGATGTTTTCCAGACATGCGACATAGAAAATTTTGAAGATAATGTAGCTGATGCAGAAGACCCAGGTTATACGTACATAAAAGCAAATCCAATAAATGCATATTCAGACAAGATAACATCTTACACCAGAGAATTTGTTTTTGTAAAACCTGATTTCTTTGTTGTTTATGATATAGTTGATGCAAGCAATCCAACGTTTGAAAAGACGTGGGTTATGCATACAACAAACTCTATAAACATATATGGTGATTTAATAACTTCTATAAACAGTCCTTCTAAGATAACAGTAAAATCCCTGCTTCCTGAATCGAAAAGTATTTCAAGTGTTGGTGACATTGGAAATGAATTTTCAGTAGAAGGTGTAAACTATCCCTTCTGTGATGGTTGTGCCGTTGATCCGCCAAACGAACCAGGCAAATGGCGTGTTGAAATAAAACCGACTGTATCAAGTCAGAAAGATTATTTTTTGAATGTTCTTTATCCAGACGACTGGAACGGTTTTTTACCTGATATATATCTTGTAGAGGATTATGATGGATTTATGTATGGTTCTATGGTAATGGATAGTGTTGGTGAAAACAAACTTGTGATGTTTTCCAAGGACAGTCAAATAGACGAAGCTTATTATGATTTGCCTGCTTTCACAACAGGTCTGACCCATAATATAGTAACAGGACTCGATGCAGATACATCATACTATCAGTCTGCCACAGAAGGATGTAATTATATTCAAACCAGTCCTAGTGGTATTTTGGAATTCCGTGCTGAAGACGATGATTTTGTAATGGTAAGTTTATTTAGCTGTATAGATTTCTGTGATCCTGGCTCACCACCAGAAATACCACCAGAAACAAGAGATTGTGGTCTTGATCCGCTTTTGGATGGCATAGGAATATGCCATTTCGGTGAATCGAGTTGTGGTAGTGATCACCGCTGGGGAGAGGATTGCGATGGCTTACAAGGACCGGAAACAGAGGTGTGTGATGGTTTAGACAATGACTGTGATAGCGAATTGGATGAAGACTTTGATGTTGATTTAGATACCTACACAACGTGCGGTTCAAAAACAGATGATGAAAACTATTATCCTGGATTAGCTGATTGTAGTGATGATAACCCACTTGTGAATCCAGGCATGGAAGAAATATGTGAAGATACTTTTGATAATGATTGTGATGGAGCTGCAGACTGTGCTGATACTGGCGGAGGAGGCGGTGGTGGAGGAGGAACTACACGCTGTACAGAAGGTGATACAAAAACAACCGGCTGTTCACAATTAGGCATTTGTGAAGACTCTGTTAAAACTTGTGTTAACAGGGTATGGAACGATTGTTCGATAACACCATTATCTGAAACATGCAACAGAAAGGATGATGACTGTGACGGTACAATAGATGATGTGGGTGACAAATCAGGTGTTGAAGAAACTTCTTGCTGGTGCTTTGATGGAACAACAGCCAGAAAAGAAACATGCAATGGCATTGATGATGACTGTAATGAACAGATAGATGATATTGCAGATTGCTGTGCGCCTGGTGAAGTGAGAGCATGCGGACCTGATGAAGCTGGAATGGGAATATGCCGGAGCGGAATATCAACTTGTGGAGATGACATGCTTTGGGATGAATGTAAGGGAGCAATTTATCCAATAAAAGAAATAATGAATGAAATTGATGATAATTGTAATGGCATAATTGATGATGTGTTCATTATAACAGAAGATAATTTGTACATTGTTTGGATTATTATAATAATAATCTCAATAATTGGTATCAGTGCCGCTGTGATTATTTTCCGTAAAGTTGAGAAGCGACAGAAGAAAGCGTCTCAAACCCGTGCACCTCTTTCTGAAAAAGCGGTAACTGTAAAACATTGAATTTCTCAAACTCTTTGTTTATCTTTTCAAGTCTTTTTTGTTGGTGATTTCTTCTCTCTTGGCAGAATTTACAAGATGAATTCTCTGGTATTAATTGGTTAACTATTATCGAACCAACGTTTATTTTGTATTGATCTAATACAGACAATGATCTCTTTGATTCAACAATACTCATGTCTTCTGGTATTAAAACTATATTGTAAAAAGTTTTCTTAGGATCGCTAAGAAGCGCTTTAGCGTGCTCTATTCTTTTTTTCATTTCATCCAATTGTTTAGTTCCTAAATCTCTTTGTTCTTCTGAATCTCCAAAGGGTAATATCTTTTTGAATATATTCGCTATTCCAGCAAATTTCATTCTAAAACTTATCATCTTTCCGATCCATGAATCAAGAACATCGGGAAGCGATAAGAAACGCAGAGCATGTCCTGTTGGCGCTGTATCAAAAATTATGATATCATATTCTTTCTTTTCCATATACTGCAGAAATTTATCAAAAGCTGCTATTTCATCTATGCCTGGAGTCATACTAGCAAAATCAAAAGTATCTTCAATGCCAAGACCTTTGAGCATTTCCATTTTTTCTAGCTGTGGCATGAATTTTTCCTTGTACTCTCCCATAGCCTTTACAGGATCTATTTCAACTGCAAATAGGTTTTTTTTAATCTCTTTTATCTCTCCACCAATCTGTATTTCAAATGAATCTGATAGTGAATGTGCAGGATCTGTGGATATTATCAAGACCTTTTTTCCTTGATTAGAATGATATAGAGCTGAAGCAGCTGCTACAGAAGTTTTACCTACACCACCCTTTCCTGAGAAAAACAAAAACAAGGGATCCCTTTCTTTCTTTAAACCTAGCATAATATCACAACATTAAAATAAGCGGAGGGAGGGAATCGAACCCCCTTACGCCGCTTACCACTTTCCGTGGAAGCGCTTGCGCTCCTTTGGATGAAACCTTTCTTGAAAAGGTTTCACTGCAGGCGGCTGCGTAGCCAGTCCGCCACCTCCGCGATATAAAATAAATAATAATGATACTTTAAAAGATTATAATTTCTTCTTCATTGATATTTCACTGTCAACAAAACCCCATTTTTTGTAAATAAAATGAGCGTGAGGATTATCTGAATATACACCTATCATTGAATGTTTTAATCCTTTTTCTTTGAACCACTTAAATGATTCGTCCTTGAATTTTGATGAAATACCACTTCCGCGATATTGTTTTTTGACAAAAAGATCGCTTATGTAACCGAAGGTATCTATTTTGTATACTGGTGGTGTTTTCTTTATGTTAGATAAAACATAACCGATTAATTTTCTTTCGAATTCTGCAACTGCGACAAGAGAATTTTTTGATCTTATTGATTTTCTTATCCATTTTTCCCAGATATCTTTTGCATTTGTTTTCTTTTCCTGGTATTCCGATTTTGCGTTATTTTTTGTTGTAATTTCTATGTGCTCTTCACCAAATTCTTCCCAAAGTTTAACTATCTCAGGAACATCTTTCAATCTTGCTTTTCTTATTTCTGTGTCCATAAAAATAGTTTCGTTTCAGGTTTTAAAAACTCTATCCGGCATGATTTTGCTTTCATTTACGTTCGCTAGAGCAACTATCTGGTTATCGTAATATAGACCAACAACTCCTTGAGTCACTTTTGATTTGTTTTCTATTGGTGCGCCGTGTTTGATTTTTTGATACTGCTCATTATCTATGCTGACTTCTTGAAGCTTTACACGTTTTAGAATTTTCTCAAGCGGTATGACATCTTTTTCTTTTAATTTTTCAATTGTTTTGCATTCCTTTATTTTAAAATCATCTATGCTTGTGCGACGCAATGATGTCATATGCGCGTTTATACCTAATTTTTCACCAAGATCTGAAACAAGCTTTCGAACATATGTGCCTGCCTGGCATCTTGTTCTGAATGTTATATCTTTACCTCGGATCTCAAGAATTTCAAAAGAATAAACCTCTCTTTCCCTTAGCCTTCGTGCAACAGCAGATCTTACAGGAGGTAGCTGTGTTATTTTCCCAACAAAGTATTTCATTGTTTTGCGCAGTTCGGCTTCATCAAAATCGTCATGAATGTGCATTGTTCCTTCATACTCTTTATCCAGTCCCATTAAAACTGGAACAGCTTTAGTTGCTTCGTTTAGTGTGATTAGCATTACTCCTGTAACCTTCGGGTCTAGTGTCCCAACATGACCAGCTTTAGGAACATCAAGTTTTTTCTTCACCATCTGAACAGTATCATGTGATGTTGGCCCTGATGGTTTATCTACTAGAACAACGCCTTTATGCAACGCTTTTATATGTGCTCTCTCATTCATATAATAAATTAAATTAGCAGTACATATATAAAGCAAGATAATAAAATAAGACAATATTTGCCTTGATGTGATTACATGGGAAAGCAAAAATTTGAAGAAGCTGAGAAGAGATTGTTTCACCGCGTATTTATTTGCATGAAATGCGGTGCAAAAATTAGAGCTGATAATGCCAAAGTTAAGGCTGGGAAAATTAAATGTAGAAAGTGTAAATCTAAACGTTTAAGAGGTATACATAAAGACACGAAGAAGTAAACAATAATGTTGTAACAATGTATAGGAGAGTTTGACATCTTGTGTTGTTTTAACAAAGACGTCTTCGAAATAATGAATTGATATCTCATCTCCCATAGCGGAGAGTGAGAGATGTCTCTTGTACCATTAACCAACAATTGATTAACAGGAGACAAAATAAACAAGGAACTGGTGAGTATGAGTTTTTATAAAAGAGGCTGGCATCATACAAAAACAAGAGGGAAGGAAGGGACTATTACATGCAGTTTTTGTGGTAGAAAAGTGCCTAAATACAAGACATTCCCTGTCACAAGAGGATTTAGCATAAATGATCCTGTTTTGAAAAAAGAGCTTGGTTCTAGAGCAAGATACGGCATAAACCTTAGTCAATCAACGAGCTACGCATGTCCTGGTTGTGCTAGACACAGAAAAATTGTCAGGAAAAAAAGATAAGTTACCAAACTAATTATAAAGCATGGCTTTGCTAGATAAACTTAAATCTATAAACAAGATTATGAATTTTGGATCTGGTTCTAGCCAAAGTACTCAAAATTTCTTACGTTCCTATAAAAGATTCTCAGTAGCTTTTTTTGGCGGGCTTACAGACAAATATATTAAGAATTTTGAACAGCTGAAACCACATATCCGAGGAGCCAACATAAAGATGATGCTGAAAACATGGGTATCAATGATTTTCATGAGCAGTGTTATAGTGTACATTGTTTCACTAATTTCTGTTACTATAGCGTCAATCTTGTTGGCTTTTGACACAATGACTATGATATCATACATACTGCTTGTTCCTCTTTTAGCAGCGGCTGGAACGTTTATACTGTTTTATGTATATCCTATACAAAAAGCGGATTCAATAAAAAATTCAATAGATAACAACCTTCCTTTTGCACTTTCTCATATGAGTGCAATAGCATCATCCGGCATTCCTCCGGAATATATGTTTGAATTAATAACAGATTTCAAGGAATACGGCGAGATATCAAAACAGGCTTCTATGGTAGTTAGAAACGTGAAAACTTTTGGAATGAGCTCTTTAAATGCAATAAAAGATGTAGCAGAAAGAACACCATCACAAAATTTCAAGGAAATATTATTAGGCATAGCAGCATCGATAGAGAAGGGCGGTAATCTGATAAGCTATATTGATGAGATGTCTAAACAACAGCTTTTCCAATATAAAATAAAGAGAGAGAAATACCTGACAACGTTATCAACATACGCTGATATCTATACAGCCTTGCTGGTAGCTGCACCGCTTATGATGCTTGCTGTTTTAGGTGTAATGGGCATAATAGGTGGAGAAATCATGGGCATGACTATCAATGATTTGATATTCTTTATAACATGGATTGGACTGCCATTCCTTAACGTAGCATTCTTAATGTTTGTACACATGACATACCCCGGTGTATAGAAAATCTTTCAGAATTAGTAATTAGTTCATTAATTTTAAGCCTGTGGAGGTTTCCCATAACCTCTTTACTTTTTCACGGCTTAATGTCTGGTATGGATTCATATCACTATCGATCCACTTAAGAACAATAGGCTTATCCTTATAGTATAAATTAATTAGCTGCGCAACTTCATTAAAATCTGTTACGTCATGCCTATCTAGCCACATAAAAAATTTATTTCTAATTATCAGTTCATTTTTTATTGTGTTCATGGGAATACCCTTATCAAACGATATTCTATGAAGTATCTCTGAATTGTCTACATTTTCTCTAAATTTATCAACAGAAGGAACCCATCCAAATGTTTTTAACGAGTGCGCCTTTCCTGTATTTTTGTCAATTGATTGTATTTCCACAACTTCTTTCATACGTCTTGATGATTTTCCTTTTTCATGCGCATTAGTCATTACAATTAGAAGATCCAACGAATCTATCAAAGTTGGTGACAGATTTATTGGAGGTGTTTCAAGTCTTTTTATGACATCTGATACAGAGCCTGCGTGTATGGTACCGATTGTTGGGTGGCCACTCGCCATGCCTTGGAACATAACATAGGCTTCCTTACCACGAACTTCACCTACTATAACATAATCTGGATTTTGCCTGAATGATTCTTTTAGAAGATCAAACAGATCTATTTCACCATATTTCTTTCCACTGGCTTCTGGCATGCCGAATCCTGTTCTTGATACAGAAGGTATCCAGTTGTTGTGTGGAAGATTCAGTTCTCTTGTATCCTCTATGCTCACGATCTTATCTTCTGGCGGTATGAAAGTGCTTAATGCATTCAACATTGTGGTTTTTCCTGTCGATACTCCACCACATATTAGTATTGACGTATCGTTCTCTATGAGAAACCATATGTAAGCCATTATATCAAATGATGCTGTTCCTAATCTTATCATATCTATAGGAGAGTAGGGATTTTTTCTGAATTTCCTTATGGAGAATGTTGGTCCTCTTGTAGTAACATCTTTAGCAAAAGAAGCCTGTATTCTGGATCCGTCAGGCAGGCTCCCGTCCAAAAGTGGTTCTGCATATGATATGTATCTGCCGCAACGCTCAGCCAATTTAACCACAAAGTTGCTCAAATAGTCGTCGTCATCAAAAACAACATTGGTCTCTATTGATCCAAATCTTCTATGGATTAGAAATATAGGAACATTTAGACCATCGCAACCAATATCTTCTATATATGGGTCATGAAACAGGGGTTCTATTTCATTCATTCCAACAAAATCTCTTATAACATAATACATTATTTTAATGTATTCTTCTGTGGAAAGTATTTCACCTGTTTCTTCCAAAAGAGTTGCCACTTTTTTCTGCAGATAGGTTATCAGTTTTTCCTTTTCTTTAACAATAGAATACTCAACATCTATTATTTCTACAAGATTTTTTTCTATCGTAGCTAAAATTTCCTTTTCTTCTTTAGACAACTGTGGCTCTTCGATGTTGTAGATAATTTTCTTTCTTTTTTCATTCCATTTCAAATGAGCAAAAATATACGGTTCTAATAGCGGATATCTAAAATCAACTTTAGTCAGGTCATCGAATTTAGGCAGTATTATAAGATGTCTAGGATCTTTTATATTAAGAAAAGGGTAGATAATCTTTTTTGGTTTTTTGAAGATAGATATTAGTTTCTCTCTTAATGATCCTTTGATAGCTCTGTCAGTTGTAGGCAATGTTGGTGAAAATTTCCTTGGTGTTTCAATTACTTCTTTATCTGGAATTTCTTCCTTGTCTGTTTCTGGAATTGGTGTCTTTTTTTGAGGTTCCTTCCTAACAGGAATCGCTATCTTTGCTCTTGGTTTTATAGCTTCAATATCTTTTTTACTTGCTTCAAGTTCAACATCTGTTCTAGCAAAACTTTCTTCTGGTTTTTCTTCCAGCTCTTTTTTTAATGGTTTAGTTTGTTTTTCAATTGGTGTTTTTTCTTCAGGTTTTGTTGATCTCAGTTTAATCTCTGCTAATTTCTTTTTGCTAGTTTTTAGTTTAACTTTTACTTTTCCTGTATTTTCAGACAGTGTTTTCTCAGACATAATTCATGTCACCAACAACAGCTTCTTCATTAGATGAGATCTCTATGCCCCTTGGCGTGATAAGATAAGGATGAAGTTTTTCTGAATGAGAAGATCCTCTAAGCTTCCATACATGTATAGCACGAATAAATGAAGCTTGCAATCTTTCATAATGCAAAACAACAACGCCATCAACAACGAATTCTTCTACGCCATAACGTGATATTCCACGCGTTCCTGGGACTATTTCAGAAACTAACAGCGCTGTACAATTCAGTTTTCTTAATGTTGTAGAGAGATTGAATATCATGCTTCTAAGTTCTGCTTCATCTCTGACATAAAGTCCTAGAGCTGATACCGAATCCACAACAACCCTCTTTGCTTTAATCTCTCTTATCTTTGAATCAAGAATGTCAAAAACATCTTCAATCCTGTATGGATCATACTTTATGAAAGCTACCTTGCCTTTTTTTTCTAATTCCTTAAAGTCCCAGCCAAAAAGCTTTGCGTTATTTTTTATGAATTCTGCAGGCTCTTCCAAAGACAGGAAAACTGCATTTTCATTGTATAACTTTGCTCCTTGATAACAATACTGGGTACATATAGTTGTTTTACCGGTACCGCTTGTACCTGCAAGTAATATTATTTGATTTTTTGGTATTCCGCCATGCATTATTTCATCTAATCCTGGAATACCGGTCCTTATTCTTTCAACTACCATAATCACACCATTTATTAATTAAATATTGTTTTAATTGTATATAATATTGAAACAAAGTTTCAAGATAGGGGTAAAAATGTCTGACTTGAAAAGAAAAAAGCTCAAAGTTTTGGTTGAAGAATTGGGGAATATGCGCGGCAGGCACACAGAGCTTGTCACGATCTATGTTCCTGCTGGGTCTAGCTTAGACAAAACTATGTCTCAGGTAAAGAACGAGCAGTCTACTGCAATGAATATCAAGAGCAAACCGGTCAAAAAAAATGTTATGTCTGCTCTTGAGAGAATAATTCAGCACCTGAAGCTTTACAAAAAAACACCAGAGAACGGCTTAGCTATCTTCTGTGGCAATGTTTCTGATAAGGAAGGTGTTTCTGATATAGAGATCTGGGCAATTGAACCGCCTGAACCAGTTAATACAAAATTGTACAGATGTGATCAGGTATTTGTTCTCGATCCTTTGGAAGGCCTTCTTGAAGAGAAGGAACTCTACGGGCTTATTGTTATAGACAAATCCGAGGCCACTATCGGTCTATTGAAAGGTAAAAGAATAGAGACTCTAAAACATAAAGAATCCATTGTTCCTGGAAAAACAAAAAAAGGTGGATGGTGCGTACATGAAGATACTCTTTTACAGCTTCATGACGGAAAAATCAGCAAAATAAAGGATTTGAACGGAGATAAGTTCTCTTGTTATGATTTTAATGAATTTTCTCATGAAACAAGCAAACATAATCATTTTTTTCAAAGAAAATCCAATTCAGCTTTTGAAATAACCACAAAAGCACCTACTGTAAAAATAAAAGTAACACCTGAACATGTGTTTTTTGTATCAGAAAAAAATGGTATCACGACTAAAAAAGCTGAAAAATTGAAGGAAACAGATCGACTTCTTATAAGCAAAAAATTCGTAAAAACTAATGAAAAGGAGGTTGTGGACTATCTTAAGAAAATCCCAAATTCTGGCATCGTTTCATCAGAAATAAAATCCATCAAGAAAATTAAACCAAAAGGGTTCTTCTATGATATGGAAGTTGCTAAGTATCAAAATTTTATTGCAAACGGAATTATTATACACAACTCACAGGCACGTTATCAGCGTATAAGAGAAGGGTTGCTTCATGATTTCATGAAGCAAATTGGTGAAATAGCAAATGATAAATTCAAATCTCTCAAATTGTTGGGTATAATAATCGGTGGTCCAGGACCTGTCAAGGAAATGTTTGCACAGGGAGATTTTATTGCTTATAATCTAAAAGATAAGATAGTTGGCGTTGTTGATGTTTCTTACAGCAATGAATATGGCTTGAGGGAAGTGGTTGAAAGAAGTGAAGACATTCTATCAGAAGCCTCTATAATGAGAGAGAAAAAGATTTTAGACAGGTTTTTCGGTGAATTCAGCAAGGATTCTGGCCTGGCGACCTATGGCTTCTCTGAGGTTCTGAAAGCCCTAGAAGAGGGAAACTTAGAGCTGCTTTTGCTCTCAGAGGCCTTTGACTGGGTTAAGGTGGGCTACCAGTGCAGTTGTGGCAATAAGATGGAAAAGACCATAGCCCGAGAGCATACACATGATCAAAAGTGTCCTAAGTGTGATGCTGACATGGAAATCGTCTCAGAGGATGACATCACAGATGACATCCTAAAGAAGGCAGAAGACATGGGAACAACCATAGAAGTCATTTCTACAGACACAGAAAAAGGCGAGCAGTTAAAAGAGCTTGGTGGTATTGCTGGTATATTGAGGTATAGGGGTTAAGGACGTGGTGTTGGTATATCTCCTATTATAGGAACACATTCTTCATAGATCACTGGATGTGGTAATGGAGCATTTTCCCAACGAACTGCTTCGGTCAATTCGCCGCTTATTTTGTTGAGCAAAGTAAATTTTTCTCCATCATAATAAAAATCAGCTTCTAGGCAAGGTTTATGGCTGATTACGTCTCTTAATATCCAGTTTATGTGATATATACCTTCTTGACAAGGTGCTAGATCTATTGCATTTGAATTATGATTACCTGGTTCGCATGTTATATGCAATGAATAATCCCCAGACCAGTCTATCAGTTTTTCAGAATAAAATATATCGCCTTGTGGAGTAGTTATTTTTGCATCAGATCCGTAATGAATTCTCCATTCTTCAAGTGTGTTTGCTGCCCCCTTAATGTAACCATAAAGTGTGTCCTGATAATCGTTTGGATCGTAATCAAAAACTTCTACATGATAAGGAGTATAAGCACTAATATCCAATGAAAATGGTGTTTTATAGAAATTAAATTCATCTTTTTCTGTTGGTTTATACAGTATGCCTCCCCAAATAATACCAATTTGTTCCTCCTCCATTGGCCAATAACTAGCTGTTATAAAAACGCTTCCTTCATAAGGAGATTCAAAAGGATCATTGAAGTAAATTTTCGTATTATATGGTATTTCTTCTATATTAGGAGCTTCAAAAACTACTATTGGATAAGTGGCCAAAAAACCCAAAAGCCCAAATTCATTTTGAGAAAACTGTTTAAATGGTTCGATGAAAGGATAATTGACTCTGACTTCTCGTTCATTTATATCGCTAGGTATTAATTCAAATTTAGTATTCACAAAGGGATATTTTTGATAAAAATAAAAATCTCCATACTCGGTTAAATCTTGTTTTACACCTTTATCCAGAACACCCATTTCCCAGCCACCAGTAATGAGATCTGGTTCAGAATATAACGCTATAATTAATTCGTTTTCAGGAGATTTTGAATCTACCCACCAATCACCAGTAGCCCATCCTATACCACAATGGGGTTGAATAAGTTCAAATTGACCTGTTGTTCGACTCATTTCATGATTTTCTCTGAAAAATTCAACATCAGTATTATCATAAACTATCGCATCTTCTTCGTTCACCCAGATTTCTAACTCATCTAAACTTGTCATATCTACTTTTTTTAGATAACCTGTAAATCTAACTTTAACCGGATTATTATATTTTTTAGTATAAAAAACTATTTCCAAATCAAACACATCTTTTGGAATATAATATTCACGAGT
>JAHIRU010000020.1 GCA_018818465.1 Nanobdellota archaeon | reverse complement strand
ATTGGGCTTTCAGAAATAATTGTTGCATTGATTTTTTTCTTTATGAGCTCTTTTGCCAGCGGTTCAAATGGAGGCTTGTTCTCACTGATATTCAGGTGATTTCTCTCGCCTTTCATTGTATAATTTATTCCAGAAAAATGGCAATGCAAATTCTTGAATTTTAATTCTTTGACTTTATCCAAAACTTCACCATAATCAATCTTTCCGTAATTGCGTGCGTAGAGGTGCGCGAAATCTATGCACATAAAACAACCAGTTTCTTTCACCAATCTTATTGTTTCATCCAAAGAACCTAATGCAGAATGCTTTCCTGTTGTTTCTGGCGCAAGCCGGCAGTTCCATTTTTCCTTTTTTATGGTTTTCATCATTTCCAATATAGCTTCTTTAGTCATCTGAAACACTTTCTCTTTATCCATGCCTCCGAAATATGCTGGATGAAAAACAACAGGCCCGCCTCCCATATAATGCATGCGTTTGCATGAACTGAGAATTCTCTTTTTACTGTCTTCTATTTTCTTTTTTTCTTTTGAAGCAAGGTTTATGAAAAACGGTGCGTGCACGGATAGTTCTATACCATGCTTTTTTGCCTCTTCACCAACTTTTTTTGCTAGAGGAACTCCCATACCAATACCATGAGAATATTGCACTTCCATAGTTTGTAATCCCATTTCCTTAACCATGGAGATGCCTTCTAATGTACTTTTTCCAGGAGAACCAGCTGGACCTAGTTTAATTTGGAATGTCATGTTTAGAATTTAGATTTATAATTAAAATAAGATAGTTCTAAAAGGTTTTACATCATGAATCTAAAAATTACTTCTAAAGCAATTATAACAACAGAAAAAATAACTACATACTCTGGTTTAATTTTTATTGATTCTTTTGACTGGTCAAAATATCTCATCAATCCTGCACTAGATTGGGGCATTTGCATCTTGTTTTTTTGTGACATAATATCATTTTGTCCTTTAAAACTTAAAAAGATAATAAGCGTGTCGGTCGTAGCCTGTCTTCTGTCATCTCGCACGGCTTGTCACCATGAACGAGGTGATGATATTTGTCTAAGCGCCATAAACTGATTGCATTCTACGCGAAAGACAGCTTTGCTATCAAAGCAATCCTTGCGCTGTACTAGCCGTCAGTCACTCGGCTTGCACTCACACATCGCCAGGAATCTCACTTGCTTGTCAATTCTCTGTTCAGCACATTTCTTTCAGTTACCTAAAAGGATGTATGCATCATTACTCCAAGACAGCAATCTTTTCTGCGCCTGACGCAGACTTCTCAGCCCCTATCTCACAACAGTGTGCTACAAACAGACGACTTACATTGATTGATATTAGTCGTCCAGTTGTTGAGTGGACAGAACTTCCTCACCACACCTAAGTGCAGCGAAATCATCCGAACCGACTCGCTTATAGAAATGTTGTTCAAGGAGTTTAAAAAGGTTTAACTGAGCGTGAATGTTGTCCATTCAGTGCTTATTTCATCTCTTGCGAAATGGTGATAAGCTTCACTTTCGGACTCTATCCACGGGAATATGTCAATAGTACTTCCAGCTGTTATATCAAGATCACTAAGAAGATATTTAGCTTCTACATAATTGTAATTTAATCCACCATTGATGAAAACACCGTTTTCTGCATCACTTGTACCTTCGTTACCAGTTGGATCGTATGTGAAATAATGTATGTAGGTATAGAATTCATCATCAAATCCTTCTGGTGATGCAAAGAAGAAATCAGTCGCAACGTCTGCGCCAGGATAATTCATTGTTCCACCAGTTGCTTTATTATTATCTGTATCAATTGCAACGCTCATTGTGATGTATCTTACAACATTGTCTGCAAAATTTAATGGAAGTGTTGGTATTTCACTATCTGTATCAAATCTAAGATACAGATACTGATCATCATTCTTTATGTAAAATTTACGAACGTCTGAAGGAGCAAAATCAATCACTTGTGGAGGAGAACCTCCTCCCATCCAGTAATCATCTGCAGGATCGTCAAAAGTTATAGCATCTGTCCAATCAACTTCTTCGCCTGTTGGTGTAGCACTTCCTGGTTCAGGTGTTCCTGCTTGTTCATACATTTTAAGTTGATCCCAATCGCATATAGCAATTATTATCAAAGTTTGTCCAGTAGCTACTGGTGAACCTGCGGATGATTGAACTCTCATGTAAGCCCCAATATCACCATATCTAATTACTAATTCACCTACAGTATATTCTGGTTTATCTGGTGGCGAACCTACGTTTTCATACACATTCTTGTAAGATATTGTGTCTGTGCTGTACCAACTAATAACTTCATCAATTTCATCATCAGAGAAGTATGTGCTGGATTCACAAGACATGATATCTATATCACTTATCATTTCTGTTTTCATGAAGTCTGGCATATCAAACTCGTCAGCACCAGGATAAGCGTTTACTATGAGTCCTCCTGAACTTGTTTCCTCTCCAGTCCTTAAATTAGGAACTTCATCTGGTATGGTGTTAGAATCACTCGGTATGTTATCAGAGCCACCTGTATCATCATTGGCACTTTCATCAGGCACATCTCCATTACTCTCGGGTGTAGTACATCCAGAAATAACTATAATCATTAACAAAATAATAACCAACGCAAATGGTTTTTTCATATAATATTATTGTTTAAAATCATTTAAAAAACAAAGCTGTAGCTGAATGAATCGATTATTAAAAAATAAGGATTACGTGAGTTCCTCCTTTTGACAAGGACCTGTCAGGTTTTTGGGTATCGTGAGCTGAATGCCTCGTAACCTTAGCACTTACACCCCGATTCCATTAACCCCATCGTCTATAGGACCTTCCTATTCTCGCCGATAGTTGCCTATCAGTTTGAATAATGGTTATCTCTTTTTAGGGGCGGCTTCGCGCTTAGTTAGGCCGACAGCTTAAACAGCGTTATTAAAGCTGTCAAAACTTCGTATGCCTTCAGCGCTTATCCGCAATGGCATAGCTACCCGGCACTGCAAACACACAACCGGTACACTAGAGACCACGACACAATGTTCCTTTCGTACTGATTGTATCTTCCCCTCAGATAACCTACACCTCCAGTAGATATAGACCATACTGTCTTTTGCCTTAGTTGGGATTCATTTCATTTTACTAACAATAAATAATCTCTTTTGTTTTTCTGGATGTAGAGAACCAATTTTTTCAGAAAATAATTTTACTTGTTTTATACCATGAATATGTAATCTGTAAATGGGAGATTTGTAACCTTTTTTATAATAAGGTCCACATATTTTACCTGGTTTTATATCAAATTTTTGTATCATTGTTTTTAATTCTTCCAAACATTTTTTATTAGCTTGAGTAAAATGAATTCTGATGTTTTTTGGTTCCACATAATTTTTATCAACATGTGGAATACCACCTTCAGAATCAAAAAACCCCTTTATATATTCTTTCTGAACATGTATGTTATTATTCAAAACCAATTTTGGTGTATTCCATTTTTCTTGTTTTCCTGGGAAATCACTAATATTTATAATGTTATTATAGATTTCTTTAGAATTTATCATTAAATCCCATACACCACTCCTTTTATCAATATTTATTAATGGTTTTTTATTGAATAGTTTTTCTGCAATTTCAGAAAGTTTTTCTATCCATCTTCTATTTTTTTGATAAATTCTAATTCTGTATATATAATTATTCTTGTTTTCAATGAAACAGCCATCTCTTAGAGCACCTAAAAAATATGCTGTTTCGGGTAAAAATTTAGAAGATGTTTTCATTTTCTGAAAATTTTTAATTTTCATGGTTCTTATTTTAGGAAGCAGGCTTATCTACTTTTCTAAAAGGAGAATATGCCTGCTGGTTAATGAATACAACCCCAACCAAGCTCGCAACGTATTTAACCCAGCTAACGTGGCTCTTTAATGGGTGAACACCCCCACCCTTGGACACCGCTGCGCGTCCAGGAAGAGCCGAGCCGACGGCGGAGAAGCAATGAACGCGGTCGATTTGACCTTTCATTTCTCCATGCCTTCCTTGCCAAATACGAGTCTTATTTTTCATTGCAACAGCTAAAGCTATTGCTCATAAGACAACACTTGGTTCTAAGTAGGATGAGAAACGAAGTGTGGACTCTCGCGCGCCACAACTCCATTATCCCCGAGGTAACTTTTCTGTCAGACCTGGCCTCCAATTAATGAGGCACAGGGGATCGCTAGGCCTCGCTTTCGCGGCAGGATTCCTTGTTTTCCAGAATCCTGTCAGACTTCCTTTTACCCTTACACTCTTCTCGAGATTTCTGACCTCGATGAGGAAATCTTAGGGCACCCTTGATAAGATGTCAAGGGTGTACCGCCCCAGTCAAACTACCCACCAGCTGATGTTCCCTTAAAAGGTAAGCGATATGATAACAAAAGAGTGGTGTTACATTGGCGCCTTAACCAAAGCTTACGCCTTGATCGCATCGCTCCCACTTACACTATACAATCGTCACCATATCGCAACAGCAGGCTGTAGTAAAGATCTACGGGGTCTTCTCGTCCCACTGGAGGACTCCTGAATATGCACAGGACATTAAGTTCACTAGGTATCAGTCTGGGACAGTGGGAATCTCATTAAGCCGTTCATGCGGGCCGTCAATTAAACGGCAAGGGATTACGCTACCTATATCTTAGATAGTCTACATCATCTCGTAGTTCAGTTGACCACCAATTAAGACGGTCAGAGTTACCGCCGCCGTTTACCAGGGCTTCACTCAGTTGTACCCAAGTTTAACCTACTGGCACTGGGCAGGCCTCAGGGACTATACACATCGTTTCCGACTAGCAGTCCCCTATGTTTTTGTTAAACAGTTGGACTCCCCTTGTCACTGCGACCTACTGTTTCTAATCAAATTAGAGCAATAGGCACTCCTTATTCCGAAGTTACGGAGCTAATTTGCCGAATTCCCTAGACTGATTTCTCCTAACACACCTTCGCCTTCTCAGCGAGGGGCACCAGTATCGGATCTCGGTACGGATAAGAAGAATCCTTACTTGTTCCCTTTTCACTGGCTCTAGAATTCAATCAAACTCCTTGCGAAGCTGTTCCCATCTTCGCGTGCTTCTCATCATGACGATACTCCACACGATTAAATGGTTAACCACGTCTCCATGGTTGATCTATCCTAAAGCGTCAGAAATAAATCTTGCGTCGCCGCACGTATCTTCTCAGTACAGGAATATTAACCTGTTTCCCTTTCGGTAGACTCCGGTTAGGGTCTACCTTAGGACCGACTAACCCTCAGCTGAATCGACCAGCAGACAAATAAAATTCGTCAAACTGTTAATCGTTGCTGAGGAACCCTAGCCCATAAGGTGGTAGAGATTCTCACTCTACTATGCTGTTACTATCAACAAGATTCTTGTTCCTACAAGGTTCACATGAATTTACATCCAAGCTTCTACCCCTGCAGAACACCTTCCTACTCCACATCTTTCGATGTTCAAGGTATCGGTGGTATGTTTAGTCCCGTCCATTATCAGGGCTCACAACCTCGGTGGGTGAGGTATTACGCACTCTTTAAAAGATGGCTGCTTCTAAGCCAACATTCCCACTGTCTGAGGATGAGAACTCCTTTCCTCACTTAACATACACTTTGGGACCTTAACCCTGAGCTGGGTTGTCTCCCTTTCGGATCTCGAGCTTACCCCGGATCCTCACTCCCGCCTTCTACGATGATAAAGTATTCTGAGTTTGACAAAGTAACTGGAAGTTTCCTTCCTTGATTACCTAATCAGTATCTTTACCCCCTTATCAATCTCCAGCGAGGCTGAGCTGAGACTCATTTCGGAAGGAACCAGCTATTGCCGATCTCGATTGGCGTTGAACAGATATGACTAAACATTATTAGTCACCAACTGATTTTCACCCCTAGCCGCAGGTTATCCCAGCGATTTGAATCTCAACACGGGTGCGAGCCTCCATCCCGGTTTCCCGAGACTTCACTCTACCCACGGCTAGATCGACCGGCTTCTGGTCTTATCCCTGTGACTTGGGCACTTTCATACCCACCCGCCTTGCAGGCTGCGCGGGTTTCGCTTTCGCTAAGGCTACTTGAATTAACCTCGCCACAGAAATAAACTCCTTGTCTAATGTTTCAAAACCGACGATATAACTCGGTAAGTCCTTCATTCGTATTAGATCCTCACGGATCTTCCTTCAAAAGGATTGCACGAGCCATATCTACCTATAGTTGTATGGCTTCAGGATCTTTTCATCTCCTATTACGGATACTTTTCAGCTTTCCTTCACAGTATTCACCTGAGAATAGATCTTATATGATTATAAATTCCCTCTTTGTTTTCAAATTTTTGTATAAGTCCTCTTTTAATTGAGTATGTATTCAAAATTAAATTCAACAGATTCATCTTTTCTAATCCTTGCCAGTGTTTTGAATCATAACCAACATGAACATTTTTTGAGAATCCTATCAAATCTCTAAACAGTTTTATACTATTAAGGTTTGTAATTGTTATTTTTTCACTAGATTCTCCTGTTTTGATTCCTAATTTATTTAAAAGTTTTTTATAATCCCCTCTTAAATATGGATTTTTACATCCTATAAAAACTTCTCTTTGTATTTGAAAACATTTCCTTTTATTTTTCCAGTAAACTCTTAAAGAGCATCCACCATCCGCATCAAATACACTTCTTAAAACATATGACAATTCTTTATTAGAAAATTCAAACCATAGTTTTGGAAGAAATGTTTTTGTAAGTCTGGTTTTATATGTAATAACATCCTTTAACAGATCATTACAAATTTCTTTCGATTTAAATTGTACTAGATATAATTTTTGTCTTCTACCAGCACCTGTTCCTATAGAATTTTTAGATAGTTTACGATCGTATACTTCGAAAACCAAACCACAAAACATATCTATTAGTGCTTTAGATGTATTTGCAAAACTTATTTGATTTCTTTCTGGAATTAATGAACCATCTGTGAATAGTAATGCCTGTAATTTTGCTCTTTTAAGAATCTTATTCCTAAAAATAAAATTCTTATTTTCCTGAAAATTTTTAATTTTCATGTTTGATTGTTTGGGAAGCAGGCTTATCTACTTTTCTAAAAGAAAAGGAGAATATGCCTGCTGATTAAAGACCTATTCTCATCTAGTGCGCTATCGGACTCGAACTATATTTAGAATTAGGAGTTATTGTCTCCCACATTCCCACCAGATATTCAACTGGCAGTACTCTGGATACTCGGTATCATCCTTCTCTTTACTCTTACGGGGCTATCACCCTCTACGGCACTGTTTTCCAACAAACTTCAGAATCAAGAGTTAGGCAGAACCCGAGTCCAAACACCACATTCCACTATAATCTCTTATAGCGGTTCGGTTTGTTCTCTTCCCTTTTCAGTCGCCCTTACTAAGGGAATCGCTATTGCTTTCTTTTCCTACGGTTACTAAGATGTTTCAATTCACCGTGTAACCAATCCCTAACGGGATCGTAAACAGGAAGTCCCATTCGGAATCCCTGGGTTCAAAGTATGTATGCTACTACCCCAGGTTTATCGCAGCTTACCACGTCCTTCATCGGTATTCGAGCCAAGCCATTCACCATACAACGTCTTTAGTCCTTTTTATCAGGAGGAACTCACGTATGTTATCATAAAAGGAATACATCACTCGGTGTTCACGAAATCACAAGCCGAAGCTTCATTTTGGAGCGGTGAGATCACTAATTCCTTCTCCAGTCACCCTTCACCTTTGATGAAGAGATCCAGCACTGTAAAACAGTGATCATGAATTTGATTTTTTGGATTATAGTGATACAGCAATCTAACTACTCAGAAATAGACAGATATCGTCACCGAATCTACCCATCTTCCCCACATACAACACCCCTGCCACAGGAAATGTATGACTCTGATTAGTTCAGATGTGCCAATGAAATTATTAGATTCTTAATAACAGTTAACTAAGATATATATACTTTACCTGTTACTTGTTATTAAT
>JAHIRU010000019.1 GCA_018818465.1 Nanobdellota archaeon | reverse complement strand
CCTTCTGTTGGATGATGACCGAGCGTGACAAAAATAAAACCAGGATGCTTCTTTGCAAGCTTCAGCGCTTCCAGACCTTCTTCATAGCGCGCAGATGAAACAATCACAGCTGACATTCCTTCCTTTTTGGCCTGCCTAACTACCTTTTCCCTGTCCTTATCGAATTCAGGAAAAGCTAAATGCGCGTGTATGTCTATCATATAAAAAACATTATACTACACTACTTAAAATTGTTTACTCTTCAAAGAAATATTGAAGAGCGTCTTTTATGTTCCCTACTTCTATTACTTCTATATCCAGACCCTCGCCAGCGTTCTCTTCATGTGGTATTCTCTCTGTTGTGCATATCTGACTAATACCTATATCTTCACAGTGCTCTTTTTCTTCATATTGAACAGTTTTGGATTGGCCAACAGGCACCAGGAATGTTTTTGCTCCTATCTCTTCTGCTGCCTTTGCTTTTTCTGCTATGCCACCAACAGGACCTATTGTGCCGTCGTGGTTTATAGTGCCTGTTATCATAACGTCGTCACGAATTTGCTTGCCTTCTAGAACTGCTATAGTAACTGCAGTCAGAGCTGCACCAGCTGAAGGCCCTTCTATAACAGCCGCATCAGCATGAATACTATAAATAAGATCGTATCCAGAAACTTCTATTCCAGTAACTTCTTCTGCAACCTGTTTTGCAGTTCTTATTGAATTCTGCGTGTCAGTCCAGAACAATAGCTTGTCTATATTGGTTAACACCCTGCCCTCGCCGCGGACAGATTGCACAGTTAAAACAGTTGCAACGCCATTACCTTCGTTATCAACACCAGCAACCTTTATGCTAGCCATAGGCAATATCTTTGAGTCGGTAAGTTCTGTGTATATGTCTTCAGACAGGATTATAGGACGCTCTGTTATTATGTGAACAGTTTCAGAACTGAAGTATCCGCCAATATAGGTACCGAGTATAAGTCCTATAATCAGAATCGTTATTTTCTTTTTCATAGCGATTATTTAATGATTGGTTGTTCACTAATAAATTTGTAAAGAGAAAGCTTAAACACAATCTCATAGTTAAGATTCTTTTACATCAGCTGTGATATTGCCTTCTATATTGTCTTTTTTCAAAATAAATATCACGCATCCATCTCTTTTTTCACTTGATTCCATTGTTCCTAACTCGATGGGTTTGCAGAATTCTTTTAGATTTGGATAAAAATCAAAGTCAATCATTCCAAAATATGTATTTTCAATTTTAAATTTGAAACCAACAAGATCAGTTGTCTTATCGTTATTGTTTTTTGCTGTTATATTGAATATTAAAAATAAATTACCTTCGCCTGGCATAAAGATTCCTTCGCTGGTTTCTATGCTTTCAAGCATAACTTTTGATTCAATTGAAATGTTAATAGGATTAATTCCACCTATGTTTGTTGCTGATTTGTCGCTATCAAGAGCTCCTTGATCATAATTAAAAGACAGGCCGTTAATTAAATAAACTTCTCCATCTTTTAGGATGTTAACATTCAAAACAGCATCGATTTTTTCAAATTTAATTTCATAAGACAGATGAATCATATCTCCTTGCTTATGCACATCCGGCTCTTTTTTGGAAACATAATTACCAAACATATTGTGAATCTGTGTTGCCTGTTCTTCTGAAAAAAGTTCCTTAAGACTCTCGCTGAAGTTCTTTGCTATTGCACTAAAATTTAGCGTGTTATAGTTTTCCAGAAAGTTATCAATTAAAGGATCAGTTCTTGATAATATTTGATCCATCTCATCACCTGAAACTTTTTCCATAAAAAAGGCGCTGAAAAACAGTCCCAGACATATTGCAATGAAAATCACTATGCTAAGCGTTTTCATCAGTTTTCCTTTTGAACGGAAGATGAATACAGCTATAGGTAACATTACCAAAAGCACAATCCTGCCTATAAAAATTTCACCCGTTATCAATAAACCAAGGCTAGCCAACAAGAAAAATCCAGCTATAAAAAACAGTAAGACACAAATCAATCTTTGGAATCTCATTTTTAATCACATTGCTGAATCAGTAAATACTTTTCCATTCGTTAATTATTTATTGTTTCATAGAGATAAATTCATGATTGTTAAAAGCTATATACCATACTTTCAAACCCGGAAAAGTCGATTAAAAAAATAAAGGGACACGCCATTGGTGGATACTGTCCAACAGAAACGGTTAACCACACCTTCTCCTCCACTCTGTGAATCCTACAAGCACTGATGAAACAGCTTAGAGCTGCTACATCCCTGTCCTGACTCGGTTCACCATAACAACAATCCTATAGGGCAGAGCTTCTACGTCGAAAGTAAGGGCCGCAACTACCAGTCAGCATCGCCCTCAAGCTTCGACCGCGCCATGAAGGCGGTTTGCGCTTACAGGGAACGCCTAACTCCCCGGTCTAGTCCCAATATAAAATAAGCAAAGGATATTTAAATGTTTTGATATAAACTCTACTTATGAAAGAGTATAATATGGCCTTTTTTACAGTATGCCAGAACCTTTTCATAGTTGTTAAAGAAGAATTTAGTGAAGATAAGGCATTAGATATTTTTAGTAAGGTATTAGAACGTGGTCTTAGAGCTGCGTATGACAGTATGGGTTTCACTAAGGGTAATGTTCAAGATTTTGCAAGAGTTTTAAAAGAAAGGGACGAAAGCGTTGGTCTCTATGTGGAGTTCCCAGAGATTTCTGAGAACAAAATAATTTATCAATTCCATACCGATCCGTTCCCTGGTTTGAAAGGTTATGTATATCATAAAAAACTAGACGACACCTACATAGCATTCAAAGTCAGATACCTGCTCGGGGACGAATGGAGATACGAAAACACAAAACACTTCTGGGACGGCGATGATTTCACTGAGTATGTAATCACAAAATAACTTTATTTAATGGTTTATCATTAAATGTTTGATTGAATGATCCGTCAATAGAAATATCCTCTGTATAGACACCTATTTTTCGTCCATTAGAAGAGAAATGCACATATCTTGTTTCTGTTGGTTCAACAGATAATATAGAACCAACAGAATAAGATTTATCAACTTCGATATTATCACCATATTTTTCTATTAATTTCTCAGCAAATTCTGGGGCATCTTTTAATTCTTCTCTAATATGTTTTTGATTTTTCATTTTAACACCTAAATAATATTTATAAGTAAATTTTTTAAGCCTATCTAAATCAGCTTCCTAGCTAAAAGCAGCAAGCTTGGCCTTTTCATCATTATTTCTGCCAAGAATTTGAATTTGTTTGCTTTTGACAATTCAACTAAATCTTCGCCCTTCAGATGATCTGCTAACCAGTTAAGATCATCATCCTTTAGTGATTCTACAACTTTTCTTAGTTTTTCGATTTTTTGCAGCTTCTCTCCGCGTTCATTCCACCAGATATCGTTGTATTTTGACAAGAACTCTTTTGATGTGTTGTCTTTTTTTATCGCCTCTGCAGCGATTTCACCTGCGATGCGTCCGCCGACATAACTTTCTGATATGCCGCCTCCATGTATAGGATTAACTTGATGAGCGGCGTCGCCGGCAACTATGAAGTTATCAGTGACCATGTTCTTCATTATCGCACCTACAGGAACCCCTCCTGTATTGAATTCTATTATAGAACCTTTTTTCAGGTTTTCATGAGAATTTATGAAATCATTAAGATACTCTATCGCTTTTCTTTTTGCAAAAGGTTTGCGGACGCCGATGCCTACATTGGCATTCTTTCCTCCTTTTGGAAAGATCCAGACATACCCTCCCCCTGCTATTTCGTTTCCAAAATAAAGCTCTAATCTGTCCTGATCAACATCAACATTAGCCATCTCATACTGTGCAGCAGAAGCTATATCCTCATGCTTTAGTGTTGTGTTTATGCCAGCTTCTCTGGCAATTTTTGATTCAACACCGTCTGCTGCTATAATTATCTTTGCTTTCACATCCATTTCTTCATCTTGATGTTTTATTCTTACGCCAATAATTTTATCATTTTCTTTCAGAAGCGAGATTGCTTCTGTTTTTGAAACAACTGTTGCGCCAGCTTCAGCTGCTTTTCTAGCAAGATTCTTATCAAAAATCTTTCTTTCTATAACCCATCCTTCTGAATCTGGGAAATCAACTCTGGCGAATTTACCATTGGGTGCATAAACTGTTGCGCCTTTTATGTTTTGGCAGACCCATGCAGGATCTGATTCCTTTATGCCCATTCTTTCTGCAGCTGATTTTGAAAGACCTTCGCCACATCTTTTAGGAGAGCCAATTTCGGCGCGCTTCTCGATCATTAACACTCTTAAACCGTTTTTAGCTGCAGCTGTCGCTGCGCCAGAACCAGCTGGCCCACCGCCTATAACTACAGCATCGTATTCGTTTTTCATCAACATTTATTCGTCCTTAATTTTTAAAGCATCAACTGGACAAAACCTGACGCATGCTTCACAGTTCACGCACTTGTTTATATCACATTTAATGCCATGCTCTGTGAGCATTAAGGCAGAAACTGCACATAAACTAATGCATCCACCACATCGCAAGCATTTGTTCTTATTAACCTCTATCATAGTACAATACTTTGCATAAATGCATATAAATCTAGCAGTAATTCCAACGTGAATAAAAATAAAAAAGAAAAAAAAAGGGCTTTATACTGAGCCCGTTTTTATTATACCAAACAGTTCTAAGGCGCCTACAATGGTTGTGATTAGTAGCATTACCCATGCTGCTAATTGTAATATGTAAGATCCCCATAGCATTATTTCACCCATTCCAAGTCCTGCCCACACAGCAAATTCAAAGGTTCCGGATAGGAAAAGGATCAACGCTGTTATTATTAACAATTTCCATGATATATTCATTGCGTCTCTGACTTTGACATACTCAAGGAATACCACTGCTAATAATATAGCTACTATATAGATTACATCTACCATTTAATCACCAATTAAACTGTTGGACGTGCTGCCAGTTTGTATATAGCCTTTAATGTAACCAACAATGCTGCAGGTGCTACGAAAGCTGCTATGTTAACAACTATGCTTGTAAGGTATGTACCAATTCCATAAGCGATGTTTAAACCGCCCAATGATGTACCTACCAGCATAAGTGCAATTGTTGCTATCAAGAATGGCTGTGTTTCCTTTTCGTTAATGTTCATGAATCCTACTATCAAACCTAGTATTACCAGAACAAATGTTATCCACCCTGCTGTTAATGTGTCTACCATTCCTATTGCTAGTCCTGCGATTATTGCTATGATTACACCTAAAATAAAGGCCCAATGTCCATATTCTGCATTGACCATTTTGTTATCACCTATTTTTATATATAATCGAGGACACATATAAAGATTCTTTTCGGCGATTGACGTTATATTTTACAGAAAAATCGCTATAAAATAGCAAACGATTCGATGCCTGCGCCAATCAGAATTAGTATCAACCCTAAAGCAAAGATCTTCATGCTATCTATTAGTATTGTTTTGAAGACCTTTGAACTATTTTTCCTTAATATGGCTGCAGATATGAGTCCACCGGCAAGAGCTGCACATATATAGCCTGCTATCTCAGGTATCGCGTGAGGTAAGAACAGAAGAGACAACGGTATCTGCCATACAGATATATTCCACATCATCTTTGAATATTGGCCTATATATACGCCAAGAATTGATGCATTCCATACTATTATGAAGATTGCTCCTGCGCCAAACATAAAGGAAAATAGAAAAGCGAAGACCATTACCTGAGCATTGTTTAGAAGGATTGTTGAAAAGTTGCTAATGAAGGCTCCTTCAACCAAATTGCCTGTTATAATTTCTGTGCCTCTCATCTGGCCTATTTTAACCAGCTGAACCTGAAAGAAATCAGGCGGTAAGAAGAATGACCAGACAGCAAATGTTATGCTGACTCCAAAAAAGAAAACAAGAAACATTATAATATCTTTGCTGTGCTTGTTCCAGAAACTCTTTTGGTAGTGTTTTTCTATTGCTTTTTCCTCTTCTCTTTCACGCCTTTTTATCAACATTGTAAAGAAAAATATCGCTGGTATAATTGTAAACATTACAGCAAAAATTCCGCTCAAGTTGAACAGAACACCTGAAGACTGTACAACATATGATAACTGCGCACTAAATAGTATAGCAACACTTGATAGTATCACGGTCCATATAAATATTAAATGGGGTTTGTTCTGCATTTCTTCAAAATTAATCAAAGATTCGAGCATATATTATAATTAGTGATAGGGGATAATAAATTGCTTTTAGAAACGTTCTTTGACTGAACGAAAGCAAAAAGCTTTTAATATTGAAACCTTTTAATATAAATTCTT
>JAHIRU010000018.1 GCA_018818465.1 Nanobdellota archaeon | reverse complement strand
TCGCCGATTAATAGGGCGCGATTAGAATATGTTTTCGAAGGTCCTATAGGAATCATAGAAGCTTTTTTGTTTCCTAATGATTTCAATTTAAAGAATTTCTTCAATTCTTCAAATTTTGCACCAGAGGACATCATGCCGTATTCTGTTGTTTTTCCACGCGGAATTTTCCACAAAAAACCGTCTTTTGCTACTTTCTTATCAAACCATAATTCAACAATATCTTTGTTGTCCTTTTCATCAATTATTGAAATTATACCGTTAACCAATTCATTTGGCTTTGAACCAATACTCTTTGCAACAATTGAATTGAATCCATCACAGCCAATAATCATCTTTGCTTTGTATTTTTCCTTTTTAGTTTTCACTTCAACAAAATCATCCTTTATGCTGATTTTCTCTACACATTCATTGAATACAATATTCTTCTCTAATCCTTTAGAAAGCGATCTATCAAACTTTGCACGGTTTATAACATAAGCAGCTGTTTTGTTTTTTGTTAGCGGTATGTTTTTACCGCTTCCAGAACGTATTACAGCACCTTTAATTTCATGTTCTAACCAGGAGCTATCTATCTTTACAAAATCCTCTACATTTGTTGATATAAGACCTGAACAATGGTCTGGCTCTCCTATAATTCCATGCTCTTCTAAAATAATTACATTGATACCACAGTTTTTACATAATTTTGCTGTATAAAGGCCAACAGGCCCTGCTCCCACTATAATTACGTCATACATAGAGAGAAATAAGCAAGTGTATTTAAATCATTTATACACTCTTGTTATAATATTGTATAACTATATGAGAAGGCGATAGATGATGAATATATTCTTCAAAAATTATAAACCCTTCATTGCAATACCGATAATATTGTTAATCGTATCTTTAGGCATACTAGTAAATAATTATGCTCAAAATGGTGAATGGTTTGCCAGATCTATTGAATTGAGAGGGGGAACACTCATAACAATTGCTCTGGAAAATCCTGTTGATATAGCATCAGTGCAGTCTGAGCTCTCTCCAGAATTCGGTACCTTGGTAATCAGAGAGCTTAGAGGTTTTTCCGGCTACAAGCTTCTAATTGAAGCTGATGAGAACATAGATTCAGATTCTCTAATAAAAAAAATTGAAGAAGGATATCCAGTAACAGGGTTTTCTGTTGAAACAATGGGTCCTGCTCTTGGAGAGGCCTTCTGGTATCAAACACAGCTTGCAATAATATTAGCATTCATTATGATGGGAGTGATAGTTTTTGCAATATTCAGAACATTGGTGCCTTCTGCAGCAGTCATACTTGCTGCCATGTCTGACATATTGGTGACGCTTGCATTGATGCAGGTTTTTGGCATAGAACTGTCATTGGCAGGAATGGCTGCCCTGCTCATGCTTATAGGATATTCTGTTGACACAGACATAATGCTAACATCAAAACTTCTCAGAACATCAGGAGACATTGTTGACAAACTAAAGAATGCCATAAAAACCGGTTTAACTATGACACTCACAACTATAGGCGTATTGGTTGTGTTAATAATATTCAATATATCAGCAGTTCTAACAGAGATAGCAGTTGTACTGTTCATAGGTCTTGTTATAGACATAATAAACACATGGCTGCAGAACAGCGTACTGCTAAGATGGCATTGTGAAAGAAAAGGAATTCAATAAAGGAAAGAAATATGATAAAATATTGGCGTTTGATGATATTGATTGTATGCCTTCTTGGTTCTATCTTAGCAATAGGATTCAAGATATATCCTTACGGAAGAGAAGGTGTTGAGATAACATATATCTCATTAGAATCTCCTGCTAGAAATATGCTGGAACAGGGCATGATAATAACGCATATCAATGGACAGCAAGTAATCAATGTAGAAGAATGGCAAAGACTATCAGGAGATCTTTCCGGAACTATTGAGATAACAGCTAATGCGAAGCCGTATACCTTTAGCATAAATGATACTATTGGAATAGACGTAATGGATATAGAAAGAACTAACATGGAATTTGGTCTTGACATAAGAGGCGGTACGCGAATAATTCTTAAACCAACTGAAAACGCAACAGCGGAAGTAATAGATGAAGTCATATCAACCCTGCAAACAAGAGCCAACATATACGGTTTAAGAGAGATGAGATTTTATAGCATAAGAGGACTCGATGGGAATTATTATCTGCAGATAGAAGCAGCTGGTGTCAGCAAGGATATAGTAGATGAGCTTCTTTCTAGGCAGGGAAGCTTTGAAGCAAAGGTATCTAAACCAGTCATATTAGAAGGCGACCAAGGCATTATAGTTCTTGGCGATAAGTCCTATTCTGTTTCACTCTCTTCAGATGATTCTATACAAATAGAAACAGTTGATGATAAAATAGAACTTTCCGATACATTCATACTAAAAGGCATAGATTTTCAGTACCTTAATGCAACAGAAGATGGGATCATGCTGTTAGCAACCACTTACACCGGCAAGGATATAGAACTTGTTTATTCTGATCCTCAGAGGTCTGGCATAAGACCTTTTGGAGAAGGCTATAGTTTTTATTTTGCTATTCTTGTATCGAATGATGGTGCGCAGAGATTTGCTGATGTGACATCAGGCATACCAAAACATATAGATCTTGTATCAGGTGAAGAGTACATTGATTCGCAGATATTTTTATTCATTGATGGGAGCTTAGTATCTCAATTGAACATAGGATCTAGTCTAGGCGGCCATGTTTATAATTCACCACAAATACAGGGATCAAGAGAAACTTTAGAAGAAGCCACAGAAGAGAAGTTTAGAATGCAGACAATACTGAGATCTGGTGCGCTTCCAACAACTTTAGAAACATCATCTATTGATATTATATCACCAACACTTGGAGCAGGCTTTTTCCAATCAGCTGCTATAGCAGCATTATTTGGTGGAGCAGTTATTGTTATTATAACATTCATCAGATACAGAAAAATCAAGGTATCAGTACCTCTAGTTTTGATAGGACTCTCAGAGGTTGTCATAATAATGGGTATTGCTGCAACAAATGATATGTATATCTGGGGAATAGTAATGCTAGTAAATCTAGCAATAATACTGACAGCTTGGTGGAAAAAAGAACCAATAGATTTTTTTGCATGGGCAGGTGCGCTGTTAATACCTATTCTCGGTATGATGTCTTGGACAATCGATCTACCCGCAATAGGTGGTATAATAGCAGCAATAGGTACTGGTGTAGACCATCAAATAATTATAGCAGATGAAACAATAGCAGGCAGGAAAAAGGAAGATGAGAATCAGGCAATCTTTGATGTAAAAGATAGGATAAAGAAAGCATTCTTCATAATATTCGGTGCAGCTGCAACAACTATAGCAGCAATGGTACCGTTGATGAGCCTTGGTATTGGCCTAGTAAGGGGTTTCGCAATAACAACTGTTGTGGGTGTCCTTGTTGGTATACTCATAACACGTCCAGCATATGCAAAGATAATAGAAAGAGTTGTTAAGAGGTAGTGAATGCCATCAAAAGATCAGTTTTATGTACCGCAAAAGGCTGTAATAATGAATGGTGACAAATATCTTATTCTCAAAAGATCAACAGATTCGGTAACATATCCAGATCATTGGGACTTCCCTGGCGGAAAGATTGAACACGGTGAAGAAGTAGAAGAATCTTTAATAAGAGAAGTAAAGGAAGAAACTGATTTAGATGTCAAAGTTATCAGACCGATATTTGCTTTTCAAAAAAGTCTAAATAGACCCAATATTTTTATTGTATATCTATGTGAAAAGGTCTCAGGAAAGATAGAACTAAGTCATGAACATACAGAATATAAGTGGGCTACTAGAGAAGAAATTCTAAAAGAGGAAAAAATAGAGGATTTTCTAAGAGCTTTCTTAGAGAATCAAAAATAAATTATTCATCATCTCGCTTTTTCTTTTTTTGACTGATGAATTCATACGGTCCTATTTTTGAAGAACTTCTAATCTTACTCATTTTACTAATTAAAGATGATTTGAATCCGCTTGGTGGTGAGAATTTGTAATCAGTTGGTAGTGCCTTTTCATAACCAGCCACATATCTTACCTCTTTCTTCTTTTTAGTTTTATCATCTTTCTTCTTGCTAGTTATTAATATAGCTTTCTTGCCTGGAAATATATTTGTTAGCTTGCTCTTCAAAGTCCTTAATTTTATAATAAAGTTCTCTTTCTTTGGCGGCTTGTATCCGTATTTTATGCTGTAGCCTTCTGGAGGCATTAGCATGTATATCAAGAAGCCTACTCCGCCAGCAACTATCAATCCTATAACTATCCACATCCATAGTGGGGCAAATGCTCCGCTTCCTCCCTGTCCGCCTGCTTCAAAATCATCCATATAGTTGCGTATTCTGTCTATGTTTACATTTACAGAATTCAACAAGGAATTGGCTGCCAAATAATCATCTGCAGCTATTGCAGTTGCTGCAGCATCCAGATCACTCTTTACCTGTGTCAGCAAGCTTTCTACCATAGTTTTGTTATCATTTGATACCTTTCCTTCGTTAACAAGATTATAAAATTCTGAATAAATTTCATTATAGTTATTAGTGTATTCAGCATGCAGAGCATTTATTTCCTGTTTAGTTGCTTCTGTCGGTGTAACAGTCAATATGAAGCTCTTTGTATCATAAATATTGCTGTCAGTTGATACGTATGCCTTAAAGTTGGTTGAATGCTCTCCTATTTCAAAGTCATCTGGTATTGTTATATCAACAGTAAAGGTTTTGCCCTTTCCAGAAGATATTGTTGTTTCAGTTGGCACTATATCGGTTTGTATTCCAGCCAACTCAATTTCCAGTTTAACTTTAGCAGCCTTTGTGCCTGTATTGTTAGCCATTACTGTAGTTGAATTACTCTCGCCTTGCATTATTTCCATTGCAGATGGAGAGGTTGTTATCAAAAGGTCCGCTACCAGTACAACATCATCATCACCACCCGTACCTTCATCATCTCCGCTACTGCTACCGGTTCCTGAAAATACACCCACAACATAATATTCTTGTGTACCGTTGTAGTCAACACCATACTGGTCCTTTGCGCCAATGCTGCTCGTTGATACATTGTAATCTCCAACAGCTGTTGGAGTCAATGTTATTATACATAAAGTTGTATTTAATTCTCCAGCAGTTATGTTCAATGTAAGGTTGCTCTCTGTCATATTACAAACAACCTTAGACATAGTCAAACCGCTGGTGGCATTTATTCCTAGCAAAACAGACATATTGTACAATGTTTCAGTGCCGTTGTTACCGAACCTTACAGTTAATGTTGCGTTCTCAACTGACGACAAGTTCAATTGATTGTCGCTTACAGAGAATGTTGCATAAGGTTCAGGAGCGCTTAAGTTATAGCTTGTAGTGCCGTTTCCAACATTGCTATATCCATCATTTACCTGAATCTTAAGGTTGTGGATATCGAATTCAGCTCTGCCACTGCTCATTGCTGGAGTGCTTATGTTCATGGCGTATACGCCAAAAGCGCTGCTAGCAGAATCGAAGCTTGAAACATTTCCATAACTGTATCCTTTCCAATCGCCTGTATAATCATCGAAAATTGTCATGTTTGTTGCATCAAGATTTGCCATATATGATCCGTCAGCATATTTTGCAGTGAAGTTTATCGTTATGTTCACACCGGCTCTTGTTATGACAGGAGCTGTTAATGAACTGCTGTTGGCATACGTGTAAGCTGTTATACTATTCGCTGTTATGTCTAGGTTGTGTGTTACATTTATCCTCAATGTCAGGTTTGCGTCTGTAAACGGCTGGCCGTTATCAGAGCTTATTAATAACACTGTGTCATAATCACCTTCTCCACATTCAGCCCCACTTCCGCATTCAGATGTATTTATTGAAAGTGTTATGTAAGAGTCATCACTCGCTGGCACGCTGCCTAATTGCATGTTTCCATAATCTTCAACAGACACACCACTTCCATTGCTTGGTGTCATTGTCAAATTCCATATAGGCATCGTGTTAGTTCCGTTTGTCAAATTTCCAGTCAAGTTGATAAGAACTGTTGTAAGATCCTTTACACCGGTGTTGTTTACGTAGATCTTAAAGGATTGTGAATAGCGCCAAAAGTTGGTTTTGAATATTATTGTTCCGTTTGGCATCAATCTCATTGGAGATGATATATTTGTTTCTATCCACATCTCAGGAGCACTGACATTGAAAATTATAGGAAGGGTTGTGTTGAAATTGCTGTTGTAATACTTCAAAGTTCCGTTATACCATCCTCCGTATATGCCTACGGAAGGCAAGGTCAGATTCAATTCCATGTCTGTGCTGAAATTATTTGGAAGGAAATAATCACTGCTTGTGAAGTTCGATGTAACTAATCCTGTTTGATAAAC
>JAHIRU010000017.1 GCA_018818465.1 Nanobdellota archaeon | reverse complement strand
ATTTTGTCCAGGCGCGACCAATAACAACACTCAGAATGGAAGCTAAGCAGGAAAAAGAATTAACTGGCGATGAAACAGTCATACTTGAAGGTATAGCTGCTTCTCCTGGTGTTGTTGAAGGATGTGTTAGGATTGTAGCTGGCATGAATGATCTTAACAAAATAGAAAGAGGGGATGTTCTTGTTGCAACAATGACATCGCCTGCAATGATTCAAGCAATGAAAAGAGCTGCTGCAATAATAACTGATGAGGGAGGAAGAACAAGCCATGCAGCTACAGTTAGCCGTGAATTAGGTATTCCGTGCGTTGTTGGGACAGAAAGAGCAACAGAACTGCTGAAAGATGGTGATCTCATAACTATTGACGCTGTGCATGGAAAAATTTATCAAGCTGATGAAAAGCCAGATGCTCAAGACTTGGCCGAAACCTATGAAAACTTCAACATAAGCGAAGACATGCTATCAAGCAGCATAACAGGAACCAAGATAAGAGCCAATGTTTCAACATCTTATGCTGCTGAAAAAGCAATCCATACTGATGGCATAGGTCTTTTGACTGCTGAAAACATATTAACAGAATCAGGAAAGCATCCTGTTTATCTTGCCAGAACAAATCCAGAAGAACTTATTGAAACAATTGTGAGAGAGGTTGGTTCAATAGCTCGTGTAATGCATCCAAAACCAGTTTGGTACAGAAGCCTTGATGCATATACAGACGAATTCCGTGAACTGCGCGGCGGTGAAGAAGAGCCCAATGAATCCAATCCTATACTAGGTTGGCATGGCATTAGAAGAAGCCTAACGCAACCGGAGGTATTCAGATGCGAGATAGAGGCTCTGAGAAGGCTAAAAGAGCAGGAACTTAATAACATTGCTATAATACTTCCGTTTGTTTCAAGTGTTGAAGAAATAAGGCGCGCCAAAGAATTCTTAACATTTCCAATAAAACTTGGTGTTATGATAGAGACTCCTGCAGCGATAGTGGAAATAGAGAAATTCTGCAAAGAAGGCATAGATTTTGCTTTAATAGCTTCGCACAGTCTTGCGCAGCTAACACTTGGCGTTGACAGGAACAATACAAGAATAGCTAATCTTTATTCTGAATCTCATCCAGCTATCATGACTCTAATAGAGCACGCTATCAAAGTCTGTAAAAAGCATCGTGTTGAGATTTCAATATGCGGAGAAGTTGCAAACAACCCATATACAGCAGAAAAACTAGTTGAAATGGGTATTGATTCTATTTCAGTGGAATCAGACGCAATCGATACAATAAAGGACGTTGTCGCTCGAACAGAGCGTAAATTGCTTCTAGATAGGGCCAGGAACAGTAAAAGCTTTTAATACACTATTATAGTATATTCAACATCCTCCTAAGCGGTAGAAGGTTTTGGAAGGCATTAGAAACATTAACATTTTAGTATCAGATTAAGGATAATCTGATATTCTAGATCAGGATGATCGCCATAAACTATTATTAATTAAAACGTTATTTCTCGGAGATTCGTAATGAAAAAGCTATTAATTATCACTCTTTTATCTGTCACTTTTTCTTTTGTTGTCTTTGCAACACAGACACAAGCAGACACAACATCATCTTGCAAGCTGTATGCATCCGATGATGTCATAGTTTGTATTGTGAAAAATGAGAAGGTTAGTTTAACCTTCAAAATACATTACTTGGTACGAAAGCCGAGGGAAATCCCTCCTGAAAATTTCGACATCTTCTGGCTTGATGAAAAAGAAAGAAAACAGCAGTTCGGATCAGTAGGAGGTAAGTGATGGCTAAAATATCCATTTACAACTTTTTTATCTTTCCGTTCAAAAATGGGTTTGTGGGTGTACTTGCAATCGTAGAATTCACAGATGTTTCTGGGAAACATAAAACTGATGCTGAATACGATATGACTTATGACATAAACAGCAGCAAACCAATTGAAAAAATAATATGGACATTGGTTTCATGCTTAGCGGGAATTGTTTATAAAGAATGTTCTATTGACCCAAAAGACGTTTCAGTTAAACTGATTGTATCTGGGGCAGATGAAAGAATCACAAAAGCAATGCTGAAAAAGATGGTTAAGCCGAGAATGGTTTCGTGGGAAGAAACTCCAAAAACAGTTGGTGTTTTTTGCGGGAAGGAATTAACAGAAAAAAATCGTTTCGAAGTTGTGGATTCGGATTCAGATTTTTGTTTATACACAGGCGAAAGCATGAATCCTACCAGGAAAGATATTGATATGGCCAAAAAGCTAAATAGCATGCTTTTAGTCAAGAGATTTGAAGGGAAGATGCAGTGAAAAAGCAATGCAGTGAAAATTTATTATAGCCGAGATGCTCGGCTGTTTTTTCTTTCCATTAGTCACTTAAAAGGGATACCAAAAAGAAAAGCATGCGATAGATTTAAATAATTTACTGCGATAAAATCAGTATGAAGCAAAGAAATGTAGCATTATCTGTGTTTGTTTTGTTTGCAATAATTTTAGTAGCAAGCTCTATATCTGTTTCTGTAGCACCAACAGTTAATGCATACGAATGCCCAAGCTGGTTAAATGAATACAGATGCAACGGTAACTGGGTGGAAAGAGTCTATTTGGACAGCTATTGCCAGTACTCTTGGGAAGACTGGGAATACTGTGATTATGGTTGTGTTGATGGAACGAACGCTCATTGCAATACTGATCCTTATCCTGACTGTGATTCGGGCTGGTTGAACAGCTTCAGATGCGGTAGCAATGATTGGGCACAGAGACTGTATCGTTATTCTAATTGCGATACAGAATGGTTGAACTGGGAACAATGTGATTATGATTGCTACAACGGCGCTTGCGTCGACTATCCAAGCTGCAGCGAAACATGGCTGAACAGCTACAGATGCGACGGCAACTGGAGAGAAGGACTGTACAGGTACAGCAATTGTGATACTGAGTGGAGAAACCTAGAATACTGCGAAGATGGATGCTACAGTGGAATGTGCCAGGTTCGTGACACCTGCGGTGTTGAAATCTACAGCCTGAGTTTTAATAACGGCATACATGAAGGAGAGAGCACAACAATAACTGTTCGTGCTAAGAACACAGGCGACATCTGGGAAAAGGTAACTCTTAATATTTATGTTGATAACAAGCTTGAACAGGTTTATACTGACAACCTGAAATATGGGGAAATAATGACAAGTACTCTTATCATACATCCTGATGAGGGAACACATTACATTAAGGTAAAAGCAAACGCAGACTGTGGTGAACAGGATTCATTAACAAAGACTTTGACTGT
>JAHIRU010000016.1 GCA_018818465.1 Nanobdellota archaeon | reverse complement strand
TATTTAAAAAGAAATATGGGCCGAGGGAGATTCGAACTCCCGATCTTCGCCATTTTGAACTCAAAATGAATTCGTCAAGGCGATGTCCTTTTTGGAGCCACTTTCACAGAACGTAGCTTAACCAACTAGACCATCGGCCCATTCTTGTATTATAATTGTTTGTTTTTTAAATATTTATATTCTAATGAGAGAATATAATATATATGAAACTAGAAAATTATTTACTATCAATTGATCCTAAAATAAAAATTTTTGGAGCATCAAAAGAATTGAAAAAACTGCATAATAAAAACAAATCGATTATGATTAATATATTGAAAGATAAATCCCACATTTCAAGTTATTATAATTGGATATCAGGAAAAACTCCCATATCATTAGAAAAAATATTAAAACTAAGATATATAGATGATAAAATAGTCGAAAATATATTTAGAGAATGTAATACATTTTCTGTAGGAGAGAAAAAATGCAAACTTCCTAAAGACATGACAAATGAACTATCTTATTTAATAGGAGCATTACACGGAGATGGTTCGCTTCATAAAAATAAGAAATATATAGCAGTAACAGGAGAATCCGAAAGATATTTAGAGGATGTGTTGAATCCATTATTCAAAAATATTTTTGAAGTTAAGTGTGGTTTATCAAAATTCAAAGGTAAAAAATATTATTACAGAATTACTGTAGGAAGTAAGGTAATTCAATCATTCCTTTCAATTTTTTGTCCTATAGGTAAGAAAAAAGGTAAATTAAAGATACCTAAAATAATAAGAAATAAAAAATCATTTCTTTTATCTTATCTCTCTGGACTTTTTGATACAGACGGTTGTTTAACACATGCAGAGAAGGGAAGAAAACAATTATATTTTACATTTCTACAATCTGATAAAAAGTTTGTTTTAGATGTTTACAAATCTCTAATTAATCTAAAATTAAGAATAAACCATCCTTATAGATTCATGTCTCCTAAGAAACCAGGCGAATTAAGTAGGGATTTAATTGAATGGAGATTATATATAGGATCTAAAAAAGATTTATCAAATTTTCTCAAGAAAATAAATTTTCTACATCCAGATAAAAAAATGCGAGCAGAACTAATTTTAAATAAAATACAACGCCAGGGACAGGATATTCAGCTTCGCTGACTGCGCATGCGTCAGCATTGCGTTTGAACCTGCATGGGTAAAACCCACTCGTTTTCGAAACGAGCTCCTTAACCATTCGGACACCCTGGCATGTTATATATAAGTTATTTTTAATTTAAAAGGAAGCTTGTAAAGAATTTATTATGAAAGAAAAATGCACTAAATGCGGCAAGCCCGCAGTGATTCACAGAAGGTATGAAGGTAGCTACGTCTGTAAAAAACACTTTATTCATTCAATAGAAAGGAAAGCTAAACTTACCATGAGAAATCATAAGATGGTGAATAAGGGTGACAGAATAGTTGTAGGTTTATCTGGCGGTAAGGATTCTGTTAGCTTATTGTATATTTTAAACAAAACCTTCAGTCATGTTCCCGGAACAAAACTAATTGCTGTTTCAATTGATGAAGGCATAGAAAAGGCAAGAACAAAGCAAATAGAGCTTGCAAAAAAATGGTGCAGAGAGTGGGGTGTAGAGCACAAGATTTATTCTTTCAAGAACGAGTACGGAAAAACAATGGACCAGAAAGTCAAAGAACTGAAAAAGAAACATGGTACACTGAAAGAGCCATGCACTTATTGTGGTGTTGGCAGAAGATACATGCTCAACAAAATTGCAAGAGAACTGAAAACAGACAAGCTTGCGGTTGGCCATAACCTTGATGACGAAGCTCAGGCTGCAATGATGAACTACATTCGCGGAGACATTGCACGCGCTAGCAGAATGGGTGCAGTTACTGATTTCTCTTTGTCTGAGGACTGGGGATCGCTGTTTATACCGAGGATAAAGCCTTTCAGGGCAATACCAGAAGAAGAAGTAGAGTTATATGCCAAATTAATGAACTTCGGAACAGATAAAAAATGGTGCCCATACAAAAGCGGTGTAAGGAAAGACGTGCTCATATTTTTGAATGATTTGGATAAAAAGTATCCAGGAGTCAAGTTCTCGATTCTGGAAACATTCGACAAGCTTGTTCCGCAATTCAGAAAGCTAGCGAAAACTGGAGTTAAGCAGAAACTAATCCGCTGCAAAAAATGCGGCGAGCCTTCAGCTCAAGAAATATGCAAGACCTGTGAATTGTGGCGATAATTATCGTTTGAATATCCAAAAACCCTTCTTCTTTGTTGAGTTGTATACGATGCTGATTCCGATGAATAGCACTATTGCAATGATCATGAAGCTTATTGTCATCACATTATAGAACCCACCGAACGGGCCTGTTGCCCAGCCAGAAGGATTTGAATTTTGTGCAGAAACTGCTGGAATTAAAGTCAACAAAGAAGATATTAACGCTAGAATAGATTTTTTCATGTATTATAATTAGTCTGCATTTTATTTAAGTCCTTTTATAGCCAATTTGTTTTCCCATTGCCAATATATTACCTCAACACCTGACTCCAATTCGTCTTTGAATTCTTCTGGTATCATTGCTTCAAAAGTGGAGTAGTCTTCCATATTCATTAGCTGCGCTATGTCGCCGCTGGTCGACAGTACCTGTGCAGTACCTTTCTTTATTGTTGGCACTTCCATCTCAGCTTCGCCGTTCTTGAAGAAATTTCTTTTCTTTCCGTCGAAAAGGCCTTCTACTTCTATTCTTGCTTTTGCATGACCGTGTCTACCTGTTTTAGAAATCTGTATGCTCATAACTTTGCATGGCTCGTCATCAACTATGCAATAACCGTTTTTTCTTAGCATCTTTGCTTGTACCATATTAACCAATTTCTTGTTTATATTTATTAACCGTGTTTTTACTTTTTAGTATCTTTAGTTTCTTTACTTATATTTTTTCCGCCTAGAATCTTTTTCTTGACATCTTCAAAGCTTTTATCAGATCCCTTTATTCTTTCTTCTTTTGGTATAATCTCTTCTGAATGAGGAACATTCAAATCAGCATCGATTGCGCCCTTAAGCGCAGCAAAGAGTCTTGAGGACTTGGATGATTGCAACCCAATATCCAGAATAGCTTCATTAATCTTCTTTTTCTTTGCTTCCATACCGCATAACAATCCTATTAAATATGCGGATGATAAGTTACCACAGTGGCCCTTCCATCCAAGTTTTTTTATGTCCAAACTATTAACAGAAACTATTGTCCTGTCTCCTTTAGAATCATAATCAATTATCTGGCATGTTGTATTGTTTGCGGTTCTTCTGACAGCAAATCTTGGCTTGCCTGATTTAATTAGAGTAAGGCGAAGCCTGTAATCTGTTTTTTGTTTTCTTCTTCTCTTATGAGGTACTATGTAAGTCTTGCCCATCTTCATAATATCTAATTCCTTGATTATATTTGATTATTGAGTTGATGACGACTATATCCAATATATGTAAGTCGTCTATTTGTCACTTTCCTTCTTAGTTTTTGCTTTCTTTTCTGCTTTCACTTTTTTCTCTTTCTTAGGTTCTTCTTTTGGCTTTTCTTTTTTGGTTTTAGTTTCAATTTTTACTTCTTTCTTTGCTGGTTTTTTAGTTGAAGTTCTTTCCTTTAACATTTCCTGAGTCTTTAAGTATGATAGCAAGTGCTTTTTGTTTCTAAAGAAGCCACCCTTTATTTTACGATAAAGGTTTGTATAATCTTTTCTGCTAATTCTTTCATCATCGAGAAGTTTTTTAATTAATCTTCTTAAAGGTCTCACAACTGCAAGCCAATCCTTTTTATCGTTTTTTATTCGAGCTTTCATTGTACCCTTCCTGCTTCCGAAACTTTTCTTGCGTCCTCTCTTTTTTTGTGCTAGTCTTTGTTTAGAATAAGCTTTTGATGTTCCTTTTTTTTGGATTTTTTTTATTAGACCTCTTTGTATCAAATCTCTTATATCATTTCTTGTAAGTGCTTCTTCCACGTCCTTATCGGCAGTAACTTTTACACGTGTTTTTCCACACTTCAATATCTTGCTTGCAATTTCTTTTTGAGATTTTAAATCCATACTATCTAATTCCTCTATTATATTTGTTTATTGTATCGATGACGACTTTCAGTCGTCTTTACATCACTTGATTCTTCGTCTCCGAAGTCTTTAACAGTCATTGAGAATTTCTTTCCACGATTCTTTTGTATTTCTCTTGCTAATATCCATAAAACCAGTACCAAAGCCTTTTTACCGTTGTTGTTGACTGGTATAACATAATCTACATCTTTAGCTGAATTGAAAGTATCACAAAAAGCAATTATTGGAACTCTTTTCTTTTTAGCTTCTTTAATAACCTGCTCATCTATAAGCGGATCTATAACAAAAACAGCATCAGGCTCATAAAAGTCCTTGTAAGAAGGGTTTGTTAATGTTCCTGGTGAGAATCTTCCAGAAACAACCTTTGAATCAGTTGCTTCAGCAAAAGCTGTTATTGATTTTGCAGCGCTATCCTTTCTTGAAACAATCATGACATTATTGAATTTGGACAGGAATTTTGCTCCTGTTTTTATTCTTTCATCCACCTTTTGTAAGTTAAACACCGCTAAACCGTCATCCCTTATCTTGTAAACAAAAGATTTCATGTAGGGTGTGCATGATTTCATGCCTATATGTACACCTGCAGTTAGGTATTGCGTCTTCTCTACAAGCATTTCAGGTTCTTTCTTTTCTGCCATATAACCACATTGTATCGATATAATTATATAGTTAACTTATATATTGGTAACAGTTGTTGTAATTATTTATAAATCTTTAAATAAAGGCAAGAACATATTATTAGCAGAGTAATCTAGTCTATTTCTTTGAAATATGATAAAACTTTCAGTATATCCTATATTTGAAGCACTTGGTCGTTTTTCTAATTTATTCAGGGAAATTGATAGTAATCCAGTACAATACTCAGAAGATCCTATGGATGTTATCTTCACTGAGGAACCTATTCTTAGTAAAAATAGTTATTTACATCGCAAGATAGAGGAAATGTCTGGTGGTGAAGAATATATAGACCTCAGAAAAATTTTTTCAGGATATCCAGATAATGATAATCTTCTAGGCAAAAGAGAATTCACTTTTATGGCTAATCAGGCTCTTAACATGATAAGACAGAAGTCATTTTTTAAAATTACTAAGGAAAATGAAGCATTTGAAGCTATGAACTTAGCATTGCAGTTTTATAATCCTGGAAACAGTAACGGAAAACAAAGTAACAAGGTAAACGGAAAGGGCAAAAATCTTGATGGTGAATACTGGTGATAACCTGTAGAATCTTTAAATAGAGTTGTAATCTTACTATAAACAGGATTAAACCTAGTCTATTTCTGAGTTAGGTATGGAATCGTCTGTATTAGAGTCATTAGAAAGAAGTTATGTAAAAGAATATGTTGATATAGACATATATTCAATTGTTAATAATGCTGTGGATGATGTTTTTTGTTGGTGTGATAAAAATAATAAAAATACACCAATTACTAAAAATCAGCTCAGGGGAAAAACATATAATAATATAGATAGATTTTCAGATCAATATGGAAAAATAAATGATGACATATTAGTCGGTATTATTTTATTAGAAAGTGTAAAGGATTGTTTCGAAATAGAATGCCATGGACCTGATGGTTTTAATTATTTTTATGGGCTAAACGGATTTAGAGATATGGAAACATATGTTCTAAATAGAGCTTCTAATGAATTTCATCCAGGCATTTTTGAAGGTTTAGCTTATAGGAACAGAGTGTTAAAAACTCGTAAATTATTGAACTTATAATTCACTCATCTTAGCATCAGGAACTTCATGCCATAGCTGCATAAGGCGGTTGATTTTTGGTGAGTCAGGGCCTGTGACAGCTGTTTTTATGATAGGCGTCTGCCAGGCTATTGCCAGATCAGCTATAAATGTGTCTGCTGTTTCACCAGAACGGTGAGCCATTACAGGTGTTATGTTGTTTGTTTTGCATTCTTTGACAAATTCTTCTGCTTTTGAGAGAAGACCTACCTGATTTGGTTTAACTACAGCACCATTAGCAGAATCTTTTTTGATAGAGTTTTTAAGTCGTGCAGTGCGCGTGCAGAAGAGATCATCACCAACTATTAATTTGTCTTTGAATTTCTTTCTGAGTTCTGCAAAAGCTTTGAAGTCCTCTTCATGAAAAGGATCTTCTATATAGAAAAGATTGTATTTTTTTATCAATTCCTCAATGAATTCAAAATGCTTCTCTGCTGTTAGTTTTTTATTTGATTTTTTGTAAACATAAGACCCGTTTTTCCATAGATGTGAAGCAGCAAAATCAACACCTAATTTAACATTCCAATCGTCTGTTATGTATGAAATAAAATCTAATGTTCTTGTGTCATCCATTTCAGACATCCAGGCATTTTCCAAATTTCTTCCATAAAACGAGCTTCTGTTCTTAAGCTCTTCACCAATTGTTTTCCATACATCCAGATTGGTTTCAACTGCTTCTTCAATTGTTTTAGCTCTATGAGGTAAAATGAGGAATTCCTGAAAATCGTTTCCACCACCATGTATTCCACCACCTATAAGATTTGACAGCGGAAATGGGAATTCTTTTTTTAGACCGTTGAGTCTCCATAAATCATTGCTCATTGCAGCCTTTGTCATAGCAATTGATATAGCAAGCGTTAAATTGCCACCAATATTTGAAAAATCATAACTCTTATCTGTTTTTCTTAGAAAGTCGTCGACAGATCTCCATTCAAATTCGTTAATACCTATCAGCTGTTGTCTTATGCTGGAAAAATTCTTTTTTATCTCGCTGAAAGAGAGCTCCTTGACTTCATGCACTCCGCGCGAAGCGCCAGAAGGTACAAAACTGATAAATTCACCTTTTTCTGTTATAGCTTTTATAGAAATTGTTTCCTTGCCGTTATAATTAATAGAAGGATAAAGCCGTAGATCTTTTAGCATACATTTAATCTCTTTTCTTAAGT
>JAHIRU010000001.1 GCA_018818465.1 Nanobdellota archaeon | reverse complement strand
GTCTTTCATCAGCCTGACTCTACTGGTAAAAAACCAAGACCACCAACTCTCAGAAGCTGTTGTGTCAAAAAACACGTTTTCTGCTTTATCAGTTGCATCCCACTGTGGCTGTACCCACATTTCTACAGTACCTGCAGCATATTGCAAATTAGCTCCATTTGTATTATTATAATAAAGATAAGAAAACCCAGTGCCTGTATCTATATAGCCGTAAGTTTTTCCACCAGACGTCGCTGGAGTCTGGTCTGAAACACCTAATTCTCCTTCCATTCCATAAAGATGTTCTTCATCAAAATGAACCAGAAGCAGTGTGTTTGAATCGTTTGCTGGTTCGTACAAGCTTGGTTTGGAGTTCCCTATGGTAACGTTTTTGAAGGCTTCGCCGCAGTTGTCTCCTGCGTCACAGGCGCGTATATAACAACTCCATGTTTCTCCTTTATGCGCAATCGCTGGCCTTAAGAATATATGCCTGTCATCCCCAACAGCAACTGAAGTAAAGGTTTCTGTCGAATGTGTTGTTGTGCCGTTAATCCATTTGGCAGTTATAGTTGCTGGATTGTTGTTTGCGTCACTGTGGTTAAACGTGCAGTTAAAGTAATCCATCAAAACTCCAGAAGAGGGCGTAATAGCCACAAAAGGCTGTGCTGGAGCGCTTCCAGGAATTATAGGCCCCCAATCAGCCCCAGATCCAAACCATTTGGTCTGACTATTATTATAAGGCCAATCTCCTCCACTATCAGCAAACCCATCCCCGTCAGAATCAATTATTTTCCAGGTATAGTAGTCATCATAATAATTACCTTCTGCCTGATAGCCAGCACCCTTACCAGAGTTTGTTGTGTTAAAGTGATTATCATAGCCATTGTCTGGAACATCATAAAAGTAATACAAGTCAATACTGCTCATATAATTGTCATAAAATGTATTGTTATACCCGCCAACAACAAACGAAACATTCGCATTCGAAAGCGTATTGTTGTGAATAACAGCGCCTGTGGCATTGGCTGTTGAGTGACCCATTGCAATGATGTTGACGCCCGAAGTTGCATAAATCACGCCGTCGACGACTGCTGGAGATGAAGATACATAACTAGGACCTACACTAGTGATTGAATAGTTCCCTCTTAGTGTACCATTGGTGTAAATCGCAAAGATGCTGTTTTTAATTGAACCGATATATATCACGCCGTCGACGACTGCTGGAGAATATCCATAAATTAAATTTACATTGGAATATGTCCACTTTAATGTGCCATTGGTATATATTGCATAAAGTTTATAGTCAGAATCCGAAACTATATAGATCACATTGTCGACGACTGCTGGGGTTGATGAAATAACATTACTGGTTGAATAATTCCATTTCAGCGTGCCGTTAGTATAAATTGCATAAGTATTGTTATCACTTGAACCAACATAAATTACGCCATCAACAACTACTGGGGATGTATATGGAAACTCACCTAATGCTGAATAATTCCATTTATGGGTTCCGTTGGTATAGACTGCATAGATATTTTTTTCACCATTTGTAGCAAAATATACTACACCATCGACAACTGTTGGGGATCCAGTAACCCAAATGCCTTCAAATGTATAATTCCATTTAAAAGTTCCGTTGATCCAGAGTGATGCAAGAGCCCAATCTGTACCAATATAAAGTGTATCGTCGACTATTGCTGGAGATGAATATCCAATACCGTTCCCGTTAGTTGAATAATTCCATCTATGGGTTCCGTTGGTAAAGATCGCATAGATTTCTTCACCATCTTCTGAACCAAAATAAACTACACCATCGACAACTGTTGGGGATGTTTGAACAGTATCACCAGCTGAATAATTCCACATTACTGTACCATTACCACTCGCAACTCCGCCTGTTGTTCCAGTGCGATTAAAATTCTGACCGAATGTTGGCCATGTATGGTTACCGTTTGTTACAACACTTTGGTTAAATTGGTTAATTGTGCAATTATACATTGTGAAGTTGTCTGCGCCTATATTTACTCCGATTGCATTTTTATTGCTAGGTCCTATGATTGTATTATCAGCACAATCTAAGATTATATTATCTGCTACAACCCTCATGCAGCTTCCAAAATCATTATGAGATACATCACTTGTGAGAACATATTTTGTGTCTGCTGTGTTAAGTGTTGCGCAGTAGTTTAAGTTAACAGCCAGCACTGTTGGAACAAAATAAGCGCTAAATGAAACTAAAATTGTTAAAACTAAAAAAATCTTCCAAACACTTTTCATGTATTATTATTGGTTAATTGTTATAATAATTAATTTGTATCCCCTTTAAATGACACTAATAAATAAAAAACCCCGACTTTAGCCGGAGTTTTGTGGTTATTGGAAGGTGTTGATAAAATTTACAATTTACCAACTACCATCTGGTAAAAATCTACTCAGAAAGATATCAGTTTCACCATTTGATGTTCCCCAGGATTCATCTGGTCCTGGATCAAAGTCAACGATTCCAGAGAAGTAACCTGTTACATAAACATTACCTGTTACATCCGCAGCAGCAACACTTAAACCCTCGTCCTCAAAGAGTCCGCCCCATGTTTTTGCCCAGAGGAAAGATCCTGAAGAATGGATTTTACTTAGGAAAACCTCTTTGACACCGTTTGAGATGTGATTATCTATGCCTGATTTCGGATCAAAATCAACAGTTTCAGAGAAGTGGCCTGTTACATAGGCATTTCCTGCTCCATGAACAGTAATGCTTCGGCCCTGATCATATGAACTACCGCCCCAAACATTTATCCAACTGAGTCCACCTGAACTGGAGAATTTGCTTATAAATACATCGGTTTCACCATTCGAGGTGTGATTATTTAATCCTGCGCCTGGATCGAAGTCAACAGTATCAGAGAAGAAGCCTGTGACATAAATATTCCCTGATCCGTGCGCAGCAGAACCATAACCAACATCCGATAATGATCCACCCCAAGTGTTTGCCCAATCAAATATGCCTGAAGAATGGATTTTACTTAAAAAGATATCCTCAAGACCGTTTGAGGTGTGATTATTTAATCCTGCGCCTGGATCGAAGTCAACAGTATCAGAGAAGGAACCTGTGACAAGCACATCTCCTGATGGATCCATGATGACACCATAGCCGATATCTTCTGAAACACCACCCCAAGTTATTGTCCAGAGGAAAGATCCCGAGGAATTAAATTTGCTCAGGAAAATATCTTCAGCGCCGTTTGAGGTGTGATTATTTAATCCTGCGCCTGGGTTGAAATCAACAATTCCTTTGAAATAACCTGTAATGTAAGCGTTGTCTAATGAGTCTATGGTAGCATTATAACCAATATCTTCTGAATTACCACCCCAAGTTATTGCCCAAAGAAGATTACCTGAAGGATTGAATTTGCTTAGGAAAATATCTTCAGCACCGTTTGATGTATGCCAAACCTCACCTGTTCCTGGATCAAAATCAACAGTTCCTTTGAAATAGCCTGTAACGTAAGCATTATCTGATCCGTCTACGGTTACACCATAACCCGTGTCTTCTAGATTTCCGCCCCATGTTATTGCCCAGAGAAAAGATCCTGAGGAATTGAATTTGCTCAAGAAGATATCGCTAGAGCCGTTTGATGTACCCCAAGTCTCGCCTGCTCCTGGGTCGAAGTCAACACTCTGTCGGAATTCACCTGTCACATAGGCGTTACCTGATCCGTCCATAGCGATACCACGACCATAATCTTCCAGTTCCCCACCCCAATTGTTTGACCAACCAGGTTCGATACCTATTTTGAAAATCTGATATGTCGCAAACTCAGGCATTGTAAAAAGACCTGTGAGAGGACTTAGAGTAGGATCAACCCGTTCGATTCCATCCATACCATTGAGTAATGGGAGTTCATTCAAACCAGGAGGATAGCTATCAGCTACCTTGACAAGACCGGGATATATACCACGTGAAGCACCAGCGACATTAACAATTGTACCACTATAAACAAGTGGATCAGATGGATCATGTCCAGTTCCTGAAACTGGATTATTCCCATCGATGGTAATTGGAGTGTTTATCACGCCTGGAACATCAATGAGAATCTGCGATACCGATGAATCTGCATGCATTTCATTAAGAGCTTCTCCAACCGCAATGCCGTGGTTCATATCAACTGCATGAATCTCTATTTGCGCACTTGATGATGTATCTCCACTCTTAAGATCATTAGAAATCAACACAACTGAAACCTCGCTTGCAGCTTTTTTGATGTGTTGCGGAATACGATATTCCGGATCGAATCGTTGTGATTTCGTTGCAGCACTCACAGCATATGTACATCTAATAGCGAAGATAAAGTCCATCTGATCAGATGGGATGTTAAACACATAGTCCTGATAGTTGTAATCACATCCCATCGCCATAACCAGATTTCCTGATGGTGGTGGATTTATTACGCTTTCAAATCCCATTGGATTTGTAAGATTGAAATTACCCTGTGAGTAATCGTCAAAGTGAAGAACATATGGATGAATTGTTGCATCAGTTGGGAAAATACTATCGAACGAGTCATCAAGATAACCAGTATATCCATCAGCGTTGATTAAACTGAATCCAGCTGTTAATTCCCCTATCAGTGGAAAATTTGATGCAGTTGCATCTGAAACCACGATCCCCTCAACATTAAACACATGTAGATCAGCACGATTGCGTCCTGTTATTGGTTTGAGAATATCTCCAACATCAAACGGATGTTTTATCCCGATTGATACGACAACATTTACATCAGTATCAATAGAAACTGATTTTATTTTTGCACAATCGGTGCAGGGTGCTAATTGAAGGAAATTCGTGATATCCACAACCTCGAGTACATCTGTTAATGAGTTCTTCCGCAAACTGGTAAGTTCAGCTGATGATTTATCGAGACTAAGCTGGAACAAACCAAGAGTACCCATCCCCGCTGATATACTTCCATCTGCCAGATAATCAGTAATAATCATAGGAAGAGTTAATTCTTCATCAGAAGTACCTGATGAAGTTACTGGGTTTGTATTGGAACATCCAAGAATCGAGATTGTAAAAATCATCACAATCAATAGAAACAAATGTTTGTTTCTCATTTCATTCACCTCTTGTTGAGTTTTTTATCAAAAAATATTGTTACTGATGTTAGTAATAATGACCATTTTCTAATAGTTTGATTACATACGCGTCTTTTTTCCAAACAGATGTGTGTTCATCAGCATCAGGACCTGGGTCGAAATCGACTGTTTTTTTGAAACCCCCCGTTACATAAACATTGTTTGAATTATCAACAGTAACAGAATTGCTATAATCATCATCGTCGTCGCCCCATACTCGAACCCATTTGAAATCGCCATTAGAATCAAGTTTTGTTAAAAACATATCACTCATGTCATAATCGCTGTTGTTCACGCGTTCTATAATACCTGGACCTGGGTCGAAATCGACTGTGTTTGATCGAAATAAACCCGTGACATAAATGTTACTTAAATCATCTACAGCAACCCTATATACATAATCAGCAAGTTCTCCGCCCCAACTAAGAGCCCATATGAAATTACCATTTGTGTCAAATTTACTCAGATATGAATCAGTTGATCCAATTGATGTTAGTAATAAAACATTCGAACTTGGGTCAAAATCGTTAGTACCACTAAACATGCCTACGACATAAAGTGTTTCATCATAATATGTTATATTTTCTCCAACACTACTCGAATTGTTTCCCCAAGTTCGAGCCCAGATGAAATTACCGTTTGTGTCAAATTTGCTTATGAATACCCATCCTGTACGAATATCTTCACCAGGACCTGGGTCAAAATCAACACTATACGAAGTAAATGAGCCTGTAACATAAATTTCCTCAGACCTGTCTGTGGAAACGGACATACCATGATCTGCTTTATCATCACCCCATACTCGAGCCCATCTGAAATTACCATCAGAATCGAAACTACTTAGAAAAATATCACTCTTTCCAGAACTACTAGCTGTATATTGCACTACGTCAGGACCAGGATCGAAGTCAACAGTACCATAAAAATCGCCTGTAATATAAACATTGTTTGAATTATCGATAGTTACCCCTCTCCCCTCATCTGTACCGATTGAAGAGTTTCCCCAAGTTTTAGCCCATTGATAATCGCCATTAGAATCCAATTTCAATAAAAACACGTCTATTATACCATTCGATGTGTACCAATCTTCACCAGGACCTGGGTCAAAGTCTACGGTACCAGCAAAATGACCTGTGATGTAGATATTATCTGATGACGTTGAAAGAATTGCAGAATATACCATGTCTCCTCCGGGTCCGCCCCAGGTTTGAACCCATAGAAAAACTCCTTTTGAATCAAATTTACTTAAAAATACATCGTGAGCCATACCTAAGCACGCGCGTTTTTCTTCGTCTGGACCTGGGTCGAAATCAACGAGAGAACTAAAATATCCCGTGACATATGTATTTCCTAATTCATCAACAATAACATCGGTTCCAGCATCATCTCCAAGACCTCCCCAGGTTCTAGTCCAACCAGTATGTTCTCCTTTTATTAACACAGAAAATGTTTGATATGTTGCGAACTCAGGAATATCGTACCCGATTCTGTTACCATCGGGTACATCGATTAATATATCTGGTTCGGTACCAATAACCGATTCTCCAGGAATTCTGGAATCTGTTACTTTGACCAACCCGGTATAAAATCCTTTACTGATTCCGTTTTCATTCGCAAATGAAGCAGTATATGTAAGTGGATCATCCCAGCCGTTGGTTTCTGTGTCATCCGTTTCAGCAGTGATTAGTTCATTGGTCATGCCTGGAACTTCGACCGTCACGGAGATTATATCACTTAAAGCACTGATATGATCGGTGTTGTTAATATCTGGATAAGTGTTTGCTACAACTGTACCATGATTCCAGTCATATATATTGATTGTTATATCGCGTTTGGTGTTTTTATCCATCTCTTCCCAAGTTTCATCCGGTGATAATGAAGTGACATTGATTTTCCACGCTGCTTTGCGGTTAAATTCCGGGACGAAATACACAGGATATGTTCTTCCCCAAAAATCTGCACTTACACCATATCCCATCGTCAAATATAAATTAAAAGTGAAAATAGATCTATTATTGAAGATGACATCAAAGCTCTGAAAATTAGTACCCATTACAAAACGATTGTTTTCAGAATTTTGATAACAAATTTTATATGGAAGTGCAATCTCTTTCCCAACAACACCGGTTAGATCCAATGTATATCCGTCTGCGTTGTATAGAATATCAGTATAAACATCAACATTTATCTGTGTATAAGTTATTGGGGTTAAATCCAGTGGCTCAATAACTAACGCTAGATCGAAAACATCAAGGTCGAGGCGATTCGTTGCTGATGGCAGTTCTGCTGGATTACCTTTTTCAAATGGGTGTTTTACTGCAAAATTAAGAACTATATTTTCGTTGTCATCCAAACTAACACTGTTTACCCGCAAACAATCTCTACAATATCCGGTGAAAAAATGTCGTCCTGAGACAACATAAGACTCACCTAAGGCCGATGTTCTCATTGAATTCAATTCAAAATCACCATCAGGTGAAAGTGTCAAACTGTATGCACCCAACATTCCGATAGCACTAACGCTATCGTATGCAATCACTGGAAGATTATCAAGATCTATAATCTTAACATCTTTTGTGATACCTGTATTGATAGGGTTTCCTCCCCCAACGCATCCCACAATCATAATAATAAGGGATGCTATAATCGTAAGAATTAGTGATTTCATTGTATTAGATCTCCTTGATTTAGAATTCGATGAAATTTATTTCATGACCTTTGTGGTCAATTAATAAGATTAAAGAAAAGTGTGCATGAGCTTCTATTTGAGCTTACTTACACAAAAAATGCAAGTATTGAGCGCTAGCCAGTATGTGAATAGTTGAAAATGACAATGATACGTATAAGTGTTACTAAAGGGGTATAAAAAGATTCTGCTTGATATTGGTTCAATTTTTGAAAAAAATATCTATTTGAAGTGCTTATTAAAAAATATTTTAAGCGTGGTAAAAAATTTACCAGTAAATCATTTAAATGCTGATTCTTTTTGTTTATTATGTCAGATATATTATTAATCAGCCCGCCGAACGGCATTCCTGCTACAGAGCATATAAGCATATCAAAGAATGGAAAATTCACAAAGTCCTTGCCTTTAGGTCTGGGCTATATTGCCTCTTCGTTAAAAGACAGCGGTTATGACGTAGAAGTTGTTGACTTTAATGCAGAAAACCTCTCTTATGACGATGTGTATCAATTTCTTGATGGTGTTCGCTATGTTGGCGCAACATCAATAACAGCAAACGTAAACAACGTATTGAAAATATTCGAGAATGTAAAAAATTATGACGGTAGCATAAAAACTCTGATAGGCGGACCGCACGCAACAAGCGAACCAGAAGAAACTGCATCTATGCCGTATGTAGATATCGTAGTGGTTGGCGAAGGAGAAGAAACAGCAAAACAAATTTTGGATGGCAAGCCGTTGGATAGAATAGAAGGAATATCCTACAAGGGCAATGGTGGCGTAGTGTTAAATGAAGGCAAGGGTAAAATAGATGATTTGAATGACCTACCTTTTATCGATTACAGCTTATTCTCGTTTCAGGCATACAGGCCAAGCGAACACAGAAATCTTGGTCACGGCATAAACGAACCTTATTATGCAACTATGATAAGCAGGGGCTGTCCGTTTGAATGTGGTTTTTGTTCAACAACTCATGATGAGGTTAGAAGAAAAAACCCTGATAAAGTTTTTTCCGAGATAGAATACAACACGAGATTATTAGGCACTGATAAAGTCATGTTTTATGATGATGTTTTCACGTTAGATCGTAATTATCTAGAAGAGGTTTGTAGAATATTAGATAAATTGAACTTAACCTGGGGATGCAACACTAGGGTGGATGTTGTGAACAGAGAAATTCTGGAAATGATGCAAGATTGTGGCTGTAAGAGAGTTTATATAGGAGCTGAGTCTGGAGATGATGGTATACTAAAAAGCATAGACAAAAAACTAACAACTGATAATATATTATCTTTTTCCGAGCTAGCTAAAGATATTGGCCTAGAGTTTTCAGCAAGTTATATTTTGGGTTTGCCAGGTGAAACCAGAAAAACTATCCAAAAAACTATAGATTTTTCAAAGAGGGTTGACGCTGATTTTTCACAGTTTTATATATTTGCACCAGATCCAGGATCTAAAATAAATAAACAAATGAAATCTAATGGTATAATAGAACCGTTTGACTGGTTGGATTATAAAAATATGACAAGAAAAATAACCATGTGCCTGGGTGAAGAAATAGAGTTCACAGAATTGGTGGATATCTTAAATGGTTTGAATATGGGTTGAGATGCTTTATGATAGATGATATAAAAAATGATCCGCATAGAGGTAAAGTGTTACCAATAGTTAGGATACTAGTTTTTAATGAAAAATATCAGTGCCTGTTGCTAAAAAGGAAGAAATCTCCTTATAAAGAATATTGGGAAGTTGTTGGCGGTAAAATAAATTTTAGAGAGAGTTCGGAAAACGCTTCTGCCAGAGAACTGTTAGAAGAAACCGGAATAGATTCTAAGCCAATGTTTTTTGATGTTATTGAGCATATAGATGATGATTATCATAGAATTTTGTTTTCGTTCTTTGTGAAAATAAATCATAGTGATATAAAATTGAGTGAGCATTCAGAATATGAGTGGTTTGATGTGAATAATCTACCAGATAAAATTATACCGCACACAAGAGGTTTTATAGAAAAGGCTTCTAAGAGGATATCTTCTTAGAAACGTGTTTCATTTCCATTATCTTAAAAATGAATTTCCCTGTGTTTGTCAGTGATATCAGAAGTTGTCTGTTTTTAATTTCCAATTCGACTAGTTTTTTCTCTTTGAGATTTTTGAGATGATAGAAAAAAAGCGATTTCATTTTCTCCATTTTTCTTTTGTCTAATTCTATTTTTCTAGATTCTGAATATTTTTTTACAAGATCTGAAAAATTTATTTTATCATAGCCAATCTCATTGAATATCTCTCCTTGTTTTTTTGTTGGGACAACCAGTTCTTTTATATCAAAAGTGGGTAATTTCACTATGCCTTTTGCCCCGCTAGTTAAAAACGGCCTGTCATCATTCACGTTATATTGTTCTGGAATAACATAAAATATCTCTATAGGATAATACTGAGATACTAGTATGGATGCTGTAACTAATATTTTATTTCCGCTGGAGATGTTTATGCCAATTGCATCATACTCGTTAATGTTTTTTTCTATTATTTTAACAAGAGTGAATAAACAATCATCAAAATCATAATAATCTACATAATGAATTTCTGTATCTATTATTTCTTTTATTTTTGAAATGAGATTATTTGTTATCTTTTTTGTAACACCTGACCACTGGCTTTGCTGACCCTTATCAGAAGAACATATCAATATTGCTTTTTTAGGAGGAGATTCTTTTAAACCATAAATTAAACGATCCCATTCCCACCCCATAAGTATTATCTGCAAATTCTTTTTCATATGTTGAAAATATACCATATCTATTTAAATTATTTTTGATATACAAAATATATTCTATTCGTGTTAAAAATATTTCTTCATGTTAAATTTTTTCTTAAATAAGATTTTAAAACTAGTTATGAAACCTTTAATTAATGAAATGGGATAAAGTTACGAAGGTTGATGAATTGAAAAATACAATTCATAATTTCAATAAACAAAGAGAGTGGCATAAATATCATAACCCAAAAAATTTATCAGTTTCAATAGCGATAGAAGTTGCTGAGTTGATGCAACATTTTCAGTGGTTAAAAGAGGAAGATATTGAGAATGAAATTCAGCAAAACCAAGAAAAATTTACTGAAATTAAAGAGGAAATAGCTGATGTCTTGATATATTGTCTTTGTTTCGCCAACCATTTGGATATAGACATAACTGAAGCTATATTAAACAAAATTGAAAAAAACTCTTTGAAGTATCCGAATTCAATTGGATGATGCTATGAGATGCGAAATTTGCAATGATTTGCTTGAAGAAGAAAATATTGTCAAAGGCATCTCGTGTAATGGCACTATTATAACATGTTCCAAATGTTTTTGGAAAAAAATTAACAAATAATACTCTACTTCCTTTTATTCTCTTACGCATTCTTTTGGCGAAAGCTTTATAAAGTAAGAAAGTAATACATTCTTACATGGTATATGTGGAGGTGAAAATATGCCAGAATTGACTAAAATATCATCAAAAGGGCAGGTGGTTATACCATCTGGCATAAGGCACGAGCTTGGAATAAAAACAGGCATGCAGTTGGTGGTTAGCAGAATGGACGATTTTGTGCTCTTAAAAAGAATCACAATACCTGACCCAAAAGCGGAATTTAAAGAATTAACTGAATTAGGGAAAAGGTTTGCAGGGAAAAAAGGCGTTAAAAACGAAGATGATGTAATAAAGATTATACACAAATCAAGAGGCGTTAAGAGTGATTAAGGTTGTTTTGGATACAAATATTATCGTATCTTCCATGTTTTGGGAGCTGGGCAATCCGCATAAAATTGTAGAGCTCGCCATTGATAATAAAATAAAGGTATTTACTTCTCTTGAAATTTTGCAAGAGTTGGAAAAGATATTGAAAAGGGATTTCAAAGAACCAGAAGATATCATAGACAGGCAAGTTGGTTTGGTTCTGGAGTTTTCAGATGTCATAAAACCAAAAGTCAAAATAAATGTTATCAAAGAAGATCCAGATGATAACAAGATTCTAGAATGCGCTGTTTCATCGGGCGCTGATTTTATGGTTACAGGGGACAAGCACCTGTTAAATTTGAAAAATTTTGGTAATATAAAAATTATCAAGGCAAGAGAGTTTCTTGATATAATTAATAAGTAAAATTCGATGTTACTTCCTCTTCTTCTCTTTCTCTTCTTCCTCGCGGACGCGCTCTTCGACTTCGTCCTTGATTCCTAGAGTTTCAACCATTTCTTTGTATCTGTTTCTGATTGTGACTTCTGTTACACCAATTGTGTCGGCTACTTCTCTCTGTGTTTTCTTTTCTCCTTCAAGGACAGCTGCAATGTACAATGCTGCTGCTGCGACGCCTATTGGTCCTTTGCCAGAAGTTGCATCATGTTTTGCTACTTTGTCAAGAACTTCCACTGACCTGACCTGAACCTTTTCTGACAGTGTTAGAAGAGATCCGAATCTTGGAACATAATCCTGTGCTTTTGCTGGAAGGATTCTAATCTTTAGTTTTCTTGCAATGTATCTGTACGTCTTTCCGATATCTCTTTTGTCTATGCCGGATACTTTTGATATTTCATCAAGAGTTCTTGGTGCTCCTTCCTCACGGCAGGTTGTGTAAAGCAATGCTGCTATGATGGATTCTGTTGACCTGCCACGAACAAGTCCTCTATTAACTGCTTCATGGTATAACTTTGCGACTTTTTCGTGAACAGCTTTAGAAAGATGAAGTAATGATATGAGCCTTTGTAGCTCTGAAAAAGCTGAGGACAGGTTTCTATCCTTTGATTTAATCAGTCTCTTGTGCCATTTTGTTAAACGATAGTATTGGGCTCTTTTTTTAGAAGAAACTTTGAACAGCTCACCACGACCCTTTCCAATTTCAGTTGTAATTCCCTGGTCGTGTTTTGTTGGCGTCAATGCAGCGCCTGTTCTGACACGTCTTGATTTTTGATCATCATCAAAAGCACGCCATTCCTGTGTTAGGTCTATCATTGATTCATTTATAACAGTCCCGCACATAGAACAGATCATTTCCCCTCTTGCAGAATCATGGCTAATATTCTTGGATCCGCATTCAGGACATCTTTGAGCTTCTTTTCGAGTGGCTTTTGTCATTTAATACCTCATGTTAACAAAACATTTTCTCATGTTGTTGATTATGAAAATGAATAATAAGATATACATTAATCCCTTTATAAAGGTTTCGGTTTGGTTTTTAAGCGGTCTAAGAGAATTATGTAAAAATTTTAAAAAAATAATTGTCGCAAAAACTGCAAGCTTTAAAAATCTTGTTAAATATTTAATTATACATAGTACATATTATTCAATAGGAAATTTATTGAAAGGGTCTTCATCATGAAAAATCTATCTGGTACAGCAAAAATTAGCTTAATGTTATTATCTATTTTTTTGCTTTCAACTCTTGGTTTATGGTTTGCAGTAACAGTTACAGCAAATCCAACAGCAAGCGTTGATGCTACAATAAATTTTAATACAACAAGAATCTATAATTACGATGGCTATGACAGATATGTCTATGACATGGCAGACACAATGCAGATTGAAATACAAAATAATGATGAAGCTGCAAACAACGATACACTTGTAGCTGAAACTATAAACGTCACAATAAATAGTTCTGAATCATTAGGTAGCATAAACGTAACTTTAACTGAAACCGGAGCAAATACAGGCATATTCAGAGTGAATATAGGGTTTAAGACTGGCGTTTCAGATGGCAACAACAATTTAATAAATGTAACAAATTTGTTCGAAGAAAATATAACAATAACATATGTTGATCACGCTCATTCTTCAGGACTTAACACAAGTGTAATCAATGTCTCGTTATTTGATGAAAACAGACCTTCTTTGGGTGACAACACAACAATAAATTTCGGTTCAATTGTTGCTCCAGGAAGCAACATTAAGCCAGTAATTAAAATAAACAATAACGGAACTTGGAATGAAACTTCTTTAACACAGCAAATAACTGTTTACAAGCATTATGAATTGAAATATAATGGCATAGATGATACAAGACATGTCAACTTTATGCTTTCTAATATAACTGATTATTTTGTCTGGAATGTTACATCAAATTCGACAACAATAAGCATTTATCCTAAGGTTTATGATGAAAATGGCACCCTGCTATCGTCAAACATGAACGGAACTTATGATGTCATAATGGCGGGAACCGATGCGAAAATCTGGTACATAAAAGTCAAGAATAACGACACTGCGACAGCAGATGGTATAAACATAACTGTTGATGTTTATCAAACAGGATTAGTTACATCGAACTTCACAAGCAGTGATTATTTCCTTCCAAATAATTTCAGCACAGACATGGAATTGAATCTGACCTTGCCTTCCGTAGGCATATACGGAGGATGGTATAACGGAACTCTGAAATATTATAATGATAATTTCAACACAAGCATTCCTATAATTTTCAATGTCAGCGCTCCTGAGATGTGGATAGAAACAAATATATCATCTCCAATGAGATTGATGCCAAACGGCACAGTGGTGTATAAACTCAATTATTTCCGCGGCATAGCTGACAACGGCGGAAGAAACATAAAGATTTATGTCAACAACACAGGCAGTTCAAACCTTACGAATGTTTGGGCAAACTTAACATTGAACTTTACAAACGGCACTTCTATCATAAATGTATCTAGCATAGCTGCCAACCTAAGTAATGGAACAGACTATCAAATAACCAATTATGGTTTGATGTATCTTGGTAACATACTTGTCGATAGCAATTCTAATATCACACTGTTCTTTAACGTGTCTGATTTCGGGGAAGGCGACTATGACACAATGATACTGTTCAGTTCGGATAACGGCCAGCCGTTTACAGACGCAAACCTGACATTGAGGATAAATGTAACACACAACCTAGACATAACAGCGAATAGTATAACAGCTTACACGTATGCCAACAGCAGTTCATTAACAGCTCCTGTC
>JAHIRU010000015.1 GCA_018818465.1 Nanobdellota archaeon | reverse complement strand
TCTAAAAGTTCTAGGCATCGCATTAAAGGCGCTTGATGTAAGCCTGACTGTAAGTGCTTATGTTAATTCCAACGCTGTTGAACATTTCAGTTTAAAACCAACTGTTGTAATTCCAAGTCAAGATACAACTCCTCCTGTTTGGGATAATCATGTTGGAATTTATGATGTTTTAGAATCAAATGAGAATTTAATCATTTCGTGGGGATGCGCAACCGATGAGAAAAGTTCACCAGTAGAATATCTGATTTATATCGATACGGATAACAATCCATGGGATCAGGAACCAGTAGTATGTTCATGGTGCAATCCAGGTCATGAATACTATGATAGTTTTCAGGGCCTTGTTAACGGACAAACGTATTGGTTTGGTGTACGGTGTCGTGACAGTGCTTCACCACCAAATGTTGACACAAACACAGTTATTTTGTCAGCAACGCCGAGTGTTGGTGTGGGAGACGATATTGTAAACTTTCTTGATTCAAATCTAGAGCAAGCCATTCGAGATGCTATTGGTAAACCAAGTGGAGATATAGTAAAAAACGATCTTACAGGATTAACTGTACTGAGTGCTGAAGGTTTAAATATTACAAACTTAGAGGGTTTACAATACTGTACAGATCTTAAAAATCTTTATATGAATGTTAATAATGTTGTTGATATAAGCCCGCTTGAGAACCTTAATAATTTACTTTTCATTGCTTTAGGAGATAATCGAATCAGTAATCTCAGCTCACTTAGTGGACTTGCAGGCTTAAAAGAGCTTTATTTACATGGTAATCAGATTGTTGATATAAGCCCGCTTGAGAACCTTGTTAATCTCACTCGACTTCAATTAATGTCTAATCAGATTGTTGATATAACCGCATTACAAAATCTTCATAGTTTGGTTTTTCTTGATTTGCAAGATAATAAAGTTGAGAATATTTATTCTCTTCAGTTTCTTCCTATGTTAAATGTAGTTATGTTATCATATAACCAAATTAAAGATATTAACCCACTCGTTATGAATGGTGGTTTAGGTATAAACGATACAATTTACTTGAAGGGCAATCCGCTCAGTGATGCATCTAAAAATGTTTATATTCCTGAACTGGAAGCAAGGGAAGTCGATGTGGTTTATGATCCTTGATAAGTATATCCTTAGGTAACTACAACCACACCCTTTTGGGGTGTGGTCTTTTCTTTCCATGTTGTCAACTTAACGGTTTACAAAGCTTTGTTTTAAGAATAGATTTAAATCAGCAATGCTAATTTTTAAATGGGTATTATGAAACACGGAGTTCCAAAATTATCAGACAAATTGAAACCAAATCTATCTTTTAGCAGAATTGAGACAGGCATACCTGGATTGGATTCGCTTATGCAGGGCGGCCTTGTAAAAAACTCTGTCAATCTTGTAACAGGTGAAACAGGCACTGGCAAAACAATATTCTGTTCTCAGTTCCTGTGGCACGGCCTCCAAAAAGGAGAGACAGGCATATATGTAACTTTGGAAGAAGAGCCTGATGATATAAAGGAAGATGTAAGAGTGTTTGGCTGGGATTTCCAGAAATATATAGACAAGGGCATGTTCAACATATTCTATCACGACCCTGCGCAGGCAGGCAACATCTCATCAGAAATAATAAATGAAATCGGTTCACTCAATGCAAAAAGGGTTGTCATAGATTCGACAGCAACGATGGGGCTTGCAATAGACAACCTGGCACAGACACGCAAGCGCATTCTAAGCATAGTCAATACATTAAAGAAAGTCGGCTGCACGTCATTAATAACATCAGAGATACCAGAAGGCGCAAAGAAGCTTTCAAGATTCGGAGTAGAGGAGTTCGTTGTTGATGGCATTTTGGTGATGAATTATTTTGGAATGGGTGAGGAATACAACAGGAGTTTGATTATAAGGAAGATGCGTAGAACAAATCATGGAAAGGATGTTTATTCAATGGAAATTGGAAAAAATGGTATTGTAGTAAAGAATTTATAAGTTTTTTATAACATATTATGATGTTTTTATTTGTTTGACAATTTTGGCTTTGGCTATCATAAATACATTTTCTGGTTCAGTATAAATTTCATCTTCAAAACCACAAACTTTAATGAGTTCATTAAATTCATTTTCTTCCCTTTCAAATAGTGACCAACCAAGAATGCCCATAAGAGAATGATTACCTACATCATGTGGTTTTATATTTGCAGCTATCAGATAGGTATTATTTTTTGCGTTATTAATGTTTTTTAAAAGTGTTTGCACCCCTCTTTCATCGAAATAATCTAATAAGCCTATCGCTAAATTAATATCTGGTTCTTTTAATTTGCCTTGTTTTATATAAGAAGATATCCTAAAGGCGTCACCGACAACAAAATTGATGTTTTTTTCTAAACCATATTCATTTACTTTTATTCTACCATCATTAATTGCATCTTCATTAAAATCTAAACATGTTATTTCAATATTACTGATATCTTGATATGAATCTATTTCCTTTAAAAGTTGCATTATATCGTCACCATCACCAGAAGCTATATTAAGTATGTATGCATTATAATCTCTTTCTGCAAGAATACTTTTTACAGCTTCCATAACATATTCTCTTCTGTTTCTCAATCCTCTACAAGCACCGGTTTCTAAACACATTCTATCTAAATCTTGGTCTTCGCCGCTTGGTTCGTTTCTATAAATAGATTTTATAGCATCCCAACTGCGTTTATAAATATCTGAACCGTCTCCCCATATTGTTTTACATAAATCGCTTTTAGAAATTAAATAATTTCTTACTTCTTCTTTATCTTCTGGTGATTCTGTTTCTCTATATACCAAAGAATTTAGTGTTTTAGCTATATCATCATTATTTGCTCTTATATACTCTGTAATTTGATCTATTTTTACTGTTGATGTAGTATCTATTTCTAATATAGTTGACATTATAATTTACTCCCAAATTCACAAAAACGTGAACCTTTACATACACATTTTGCTTCTTTGAGTTTTATACTTTTAATATTAAAAGCTGATTCTATGTATCCAGAAAAAATACCTCTAAAAAAATTACAAACCATAGATTTTGAACCAAATAATTTTTTAGCTTCTAAAATTGTTGAATTATTAGTTATATAAAATATAATTTTATGTTTATTATTATCACTTTTAAAACTTATGAAATTTATTTTACCAAAACTTATGAATGATGATAAAAACGACATAACTTTTTCTTTTTCGATCCATGTTTTACCTATAATTTTATCCAGATCTTCTACAAAAATTTTTCCATTTTCATATCCTAAATCATATAAGAATTTTGGACCATTCTTTTCTCCTATTGTTTGTAAATTTTTTGCAAGAGCATGAGATGGGTGCAACAACCAATCAATTCTTCCAAATAGTATTATTCTACCTTTTATGTTTTCAAATTCTCGACCTAACAACACTTTCTTAAAAAAGTTTTCCATATTTACCACACAGTCTCCCATTCACAATGTGGGTGTCTTGTAGAAAAGCATTTATTTTCTTTAAAGTGAGCGTTTTTTGTACCAAGATCCATATTCGCATGAGCCGAATAAACTCCTAAAAACCAATTACAAACCATAGATTTTGAACCAAACATCTTTTTTGCGTTTTCTATTACTGGATTATCAGTAACTTTAATTTTAAGATGGTGATGACCGTCTTTTTCAATTTTCCTTTCAGTAAACTCAACCTTACCAAAACCAATAAAATCTAACATTGCTAGCACAGCGTTTAGAGATATCCAACCACCTTTAAGTTTTAATTGCATACTTTTCATCATTTCAACTGCGGCATCATGTCCTGCTTCATATCCTAAATCATATAAGAATTTTGGACCATTCTTTTCTGCAATTTTTTGATAGGTCATTGCTAGAGATTTTGCTGGTAACAGTGTCCAAAACATTTTTCCAAACAATTTAATTTGTCCATTATTTATTGAAAAAGATCTGTTTATCAAAAATTTTTTAAAAATGGCTGATAATATCATGTTATTCCCTCAACAACTCGTGTATCAATCTTAGTTTTTCAATCTCCACAGGCCAAGCAACAAGTGCCCTACCAATCTTCTTTGTACGTATCTTTTCCTTTTTACGAAGTTCGTGGAAATGATATCTTATCTTGGAAACATTACTGATATCAAATGGATCCCAGTTAAGCAATTGTATAGTTTCGCGAACATGTATTGGCCAATTATTATGTATAAGTTCTAACACTTGATCGTTTAGTTTTTTCCCTTTATACATATTTATTAATAGTTGCAAATTTATTATAAAGTTTTTTGCAACTAGTTGAGAAATTAACGTTTTTTGAAGTGTTTTTTAAATTTTTATTGCATTAAAAACTTCGACAAAATAGCCCCTTTCTGACATTATTCCACGGTATCTATTCAACCCCTTAATTGCTTCATCATATCTAATAATATCTAGCTGCGACTTGTATTTCTGTAATAATTCAATTTTTTTAACCATAACATTTGTAATATCTTCAACATAATTAAAATCAATCATAGGTGTCCATACCTCATAACAAAATATTTCTGGAACTTCCCATATTTCCGTTAAACATTCAGGAAAATAAGAAAAAGATGCCCACCAAATAGCTTCCTTAACAATTTCATGAACTTTTTTATGATCAGAGTTGCTCTCTTTATCGTGTGGGATATAAACTCGGTGTGGTTTCTCTTCTCTAATAACTCTGACAACCTTTTTAATTAATGATTCTGTTGTTTTTAAAAAACCATCAGGCTCTCCCAAAAAATGAACATTTGAAACGTTTAGTTTTTTGCATACTTTTCTCGCCTCTATTTCTCTTAATTTGGTATATTCTTCTTTTGAAATGTTCCATGCAGGAGGGGTATCTCCATATGTAACGTAGCATATGCTAATTTCTGGAAATTCTTTCCTTCTCTTTAGCAATATTCCTCCACAACCAAGTATTTCGTCATCAGGATGTGGAGCAAAAACCAAAACTTTCTTCATATAAATCACTGATTAATATGGTATTATGGATTTAAAAATTCCTCACATAAGTGTCAATAATCTTAAACCAGCGCAAATATTACAATGAGAGAAATTGCTGTTGTGTTCATTACCTTGATTAATGGGTTAATAATATTAGACGGGTGTTAGTTTATCCTATGGTTGCGTTAATGTTTTAAGTATAACACTGAAATAACATATTGTATGAATTCGTTAGATAAACATAATTCTGCAATTATTGTGAAGAAAGGTAAATCGTCTACACCTAAACCCATCTTACATAAGTATAT
>JAHIRU010000014.1 GCA_018818465.1 Nanobdellota archaeon | reverse complement strand
TCCCTGCGTAGCGGTATAATTTCATTCAACATTGGGAAAATGAATTCTCATGACGTTGCGCTAATTCTTGACGAAAATGCAAAGATAATGGTTCGTTCAGGACAGCACTGCGTGCATTCCTGGTTCAATGCGCATGGAATTGAAGGCTCAGTGAGAGCTTCGTTTTACTTATACAACACAGAAGAAGAGATCGATACATTTGTCGATACATTGAAGAAGGTTCAGAAGCTGGGATGATTTTATAAAACTTCTTGTTTAATCAAAAACATGCAGCCCAGAATTACTCTTAAATTTTCAGAAACTGTTCATCTTATAGATGATTCTACATGCGAAATTCCAGGATATGTACCATCAATTATGATAAGAAACAATGATGGAACAACAACTATTAAAACTGTTGAATCTTTTAAAAATGAAAATATTTATCCTAAACCAACACAAATAGCAAAAAATATAGCAGAAAATACTAATAACGATTTTGGTTATGTGTTAGATATCGATCGACTTAAAAAAACAAACATGCTCGATATTCTTCTTTTTGAAACAGAAATTGGTTTAACTGAAGGAGAAGTAAATCTACATGAAATTCTTTCTAAAGATGAGGGAGGTCTAAATTGGATAGAAATGTTTAATAAATACTACTCAGAAGTTTTTAATGACGAAGTTCCCCTTACTCTCTCCATCGAAGAACTACCGTTTACTTCATTAAAGTACACTAAATTTCCAAACGATTATTTTGAAAAAAGAGATAAAGATCAATTTTATCAACCACCTAAAGGAAAAATTGATTCTATCCCCGATGGAACTTTTTATTTTAGTATAAGACCACCAATGAAATGGAAAGACGGTAAATATCTGCAACATATATATTATAGGAGAAAAGTAAAAAACCCGAACGGAGTTATTGAATCTTATTCAATAGATGAAAATGAAGATAAGTTTCTTCCTGCTCGAGGTGTTTTATTAGGAAAACTAAATGAAAATGATATAAAAGATACTAATAACCATCCTGAGTTTAATTTCCCTTTATATCATTTCCTTAATGCTTGTTACCATGTATCTTTAAGACATGTTGGTAAATATAGACCCCTTAATATCGAAATCAGCCTTTCAGAATAAACAAAAACAAATTTTATGAATATTTGTCGATACATTGAATAAAGTGCAGAAGTTGGGTTAGATCCCACATAACGTATTTAAAGCCTTGATGTAACATTTTCATATACAAGCGTACACACAATCATGCAAATCATGTTTACACAATTTCATAAATAGCGTCCTTTGCGGTCGATATTGGACGTTCGCCAGAGCATTGGCTGTTTAGATGATTGTTTCATATAGAATTATTTCTGCGTAAAATAATTAAGAAGGAGATCAATATGATTGATCCAAAAATCAAGAACAACGGTAACGGCGACGACGATGAAGTCGATGACGATGTCGATGACATGGAAGACGATGCCACTAAAACCGGCGAACACACACATGATGATGAGATCGATGAGATCGATGACGATGAGTGATGAAGGCCAAGTAATCATCAGAAATATTGTTCGAGAGGAATTGATACTGATTCCGGTTCGCAACCAATAATATTGTTTGGAGGAGATAAATCTCACCGAAAGGACCTAAACCATGAATTTAATTACCCTTACCAAGAACTTATCTTATATAATATTTCGGTTAACAACCGACAACAATTCGCTAGACATATGAGGGTGCGGTTGCGTTATCTGAAAAGATAATTGCTCGCACCCTCATGTTGTCGGTTATAACAACCATCAATTCTGTTCTTTTCTTCTGTCAATTAGTAGGGATAAAGTACAGAAACTGGGTTAGTTCCCAACAAAACACCACGTTTTTTAATAAGCTATACCAATAATTGATATTATGAGCATATGTATTGCTGCTGCAATTGTATTGGGAATAATGGGTATTTTTTCTGCAAAATATCGCAGGTGGGCCAAAGAAGCATTCTCATGCGTAGGCCGAAGACTTACTTTGAGACCCTGTGAAAGCAGTTTTAATCAGCGTGTAAAAGCAAAGGTATCAGGAAAGTTGATGAATAGAAGTCCTGGCGGTGCTAGATTTGTAAACAAGCATTTTGAAGCCATATCATGGGTTTTCACTATCATACTTTTCGCAAGTTTAGCTCTTACAGCGTTAACGGTATATAATTTAGCTGTTTACGGCACATGCGATCCAGTAAATCCAGATCAGTGTTTAATTGGTACAGAGCCTACATGTGGCGGTGGAGAAAATTGCCAGCCCTGTCAATGTGATGGCTTAACATGTGAAAGCCCTGATTATATTGCATGTGGCGGAGATTGCAGTTGTAAAAAGGACGTGTGCGAGGGATCATGATGCCAATTAAGAAAAAACCTGTAAAAAAGGTATTAAAGAAAAAGGCAACTAAAAAGACAGCAATCAAAAAGAAAAGTTGCTGCTGTAGTTGCTGTTAATCATGGTTTTTCCATGAATGGAAAGGAAACTTTGTTAACAATAATTTTAATTGTTTCAGTTTTGTTAGTTCTACCAACGATTAGCGAAGCTAAGTTTGATTCTGCTCCCGGGCAATTGCTATCTTTAGACGGAATTAATCCTCAGCAAATAGGCTATATGGAAGCTGATTTGCAGTTCACTGCTGATTTGTTGTCATCAGCTGAGCTTTTAGAAATAAATCACTCTGTTTATATCTTACCGGAAGAGTATTCTGATCTGCAGGTATCTGCTGATTATTACATAGTTGGAGACGAATATGGTAATGATCAGCTTGTACTGCACTGGGATAATTTCAAGTCAGATTCATATGAAGTAACAATGCATATCAAGAATAGAGCAAAAACTTCTGGAGCAAAGAAAGTTCCTTATCCTTACACTCTTCCTAACTCAGAAGAATTTTTGAAATATATTACAGAGAGTAACAACAGCAAGATAACAGACGAAATACGTGCAAAAGCTAAAGAGATAGTGGAAGATTCTGAGGACAGTTTTGAAGTTGTGACACGACTATCGCACTGGATATACACAAATATCAAATATGATATAAGCCTTGGTGATGTTATAAAGGATTCTGAATGGATATATGAAAATGGAAGAGGAACATGTGATGAATTTGCTACTTTATTCATTGCAATGGCTCGTGCAGTTGGCATACCCGCCCGGTATATAGCAGGCGTTACATATACGCAGGGTGGCTGGGGATATCATGGCTGGGCAGAAGTTTATCTGGATGGATGGGTTCCTGTTGATCCAACTTGGGATGAAATAGGATGGCTTGACGCAACGCATATATCCTTTGGAAAATTCCTGGATTCTGCTGATATTGTTATGAAATCTGCTTACAAAACATACAGCTCAACAACATTGACAATGGAAATGCCATCTGTTGATGTTATTAACACCGATTATGAAGAGATAGATAAAATATTTTCTACCACGCATAAAACATTTCCTGATAAGATAGGTTTTGGTGATTCAGCTGTTCTTGAAATTATATCAACTGTATTGCCAGGCACTAACTGTGTTGCAACAAGTATTGAGGTTGTGCCGAGAATTGATGACAGGGGCAGATCAATAGTGGACGTAAAGGGTGAGAAAGTAATATCAGTATGCCCTGGTGAAGAGGAGAAAACTCATTTTGTTATAAATGCTAGAGGAGACCTGTCTTCTGGTTTCCAATACTACAATCTGGCTGATATTTACACCTTCTTAGGAGAGAAAGTCACTGTTAACCTTAGCGTATCTCCTATGGATAATAGACAATCTACTTTAGATCTTATACTCGATAGCCCTTCTATACTCAAAGGAGGAACAATAGAGTATCGCGTTATAACAGACGGAGAATATGAATTATTTTCTGATATCGGTTTTACAGATGAAGAAATAATAGCAAGCAAGACAGGAGACCACTATCTTATTGCTGCGACTGATACAGGCGAAGTTGTTAAAAAAGATTTCAGGGTGAAAAGAGTCCTTAGCTATATAGTCAAAAACATAGAGAAACCAACTACCAGTCTGGATTGTGGTGAAGAATTCAACATGAGTTTTGATTTGCAAAACCTTGGCGATACAAAAGTGTTTAAAATAGAAATACTAACTACATACGATCTTGACAAGATAGATTCTATTCATGCTACATTGAATGAAAACGAAAGAAAAACCATAACTCTTCATAGCCGTGTTGATGAAAACTGCACAGGCGAAGATCAAATGATATCTATAATCCTAAAGGATGAAATTGTATATGAAAAGATAGACATAGAGAAAACAAATCCTTTTGATTTCTTTAATAGTGTTTTAGAAGCTTTTGTTGCTTTTTTTGAAGCCATAGGAACTGGAGTAATGAGTTTGTTTGGAGGATAGTTGTTGCATTTGGTTGATTAAATCAACCCATTAACAAACAGTAGCATAACTATCAGAACTATAATCAAAGGTATGAGAGCCACCATAACTATTTTCAAAGTCTTTGAGTTATGCTTAGGATTTGCTGGTTCAAACTTGTCCCTGTATTTATTTGACAAATTTTTTGTTTGTTTTAGTGGCCTGCGCTTAGATGGTTTCTTATTGCCTTTAATTGGATCCATATAGCTGCCATATCTATTCCTTTTAGCTTCTGAAAATCCCTCAATAATGGCTGATTTTGTCCATCCGTGCTGCAATAGAATTCGTCGTGTCATTGCCTCTGTCTGCCCCTTCTTAATCTGACGTGCTATATAATCAACAAGTTTTTTGTTAGCCATTGGTTAAAATTTGGTTTTCTTTGTATATAAAATCCTATAAAACATTAAAAACTTACTTACAAAGAGATAACATGACTTCTGAAATATCTGAGCAAAAGAGAACAGAATTTATCTCCAAGTTTAAGGAGTTTCTTCATGAAAACTACGAAACAGAGATGATTACTGCTGCCATGGGAGATGAGTCGCTAGAAATTGATTACAATGTTTTGCATAAGTATTCATCAGATATAGCTGATCTATTGCTGATAGAACCTGATGCTGTTATTGAGATAATTAAAGAGTCTATAAAGGACATAGATCTGCCGAATGATATTGAGGTGCGTTTTTCAAACCACCCTGAACCAATTTCAATAAGAAATCTCAGATCCAAGCATATTGCTAAATTCATCTGCGTTGAAGGTACTGTGCGAAGGGCATCAGAGATCAGGCCTGAAATAATAGAATCTATGTGGGAATGCTCTGATTGTGGAGAAGAGATAATACAGCCTAGAAGAAGCAACATGATAATGAAGCCCTTTCAATGCACCAACGATTCTTGCCGAAGCAGAAAGGCGTTTAAACAAATCGGTAAAAAAATGGTCGATACGCGTTGGATAACAATAGAAGAACCGTTTGAATTAACAGAAGGTGACAGGCCGTCACAGGTAACAATTGTTCTTATTGATGATCTTGTTTCGCCAGAAATGAGAAGAATCACTGATCCTGGAAACCGCCTGAAGATCTCAGGCATTTTAAGAGAAATGCCTAAAGGCAAATGGTTCTCAACAAAACTTGAATTCTACATGGATGCTAATCATGTAGAACCTGTTGAAATAAGCTGGCATCATATTGATATATCAGAAGCTGACAGGGAAAGAATAAAGAATTTTGCCAAAGATCCAGGAATTTATGAGACGCTCGTTGATTCGCTCGCACCATCATTATACGGATTGAGGGAGATAAAAGAATCCATAATTCTGCAGCTCTTTGGCGGAGTGCCGCAACACCTTAAAGACGGCACGCATATCAGAGGCGATATACATATTTTGCTGATAGGTGATCCGGCCTCAGGAAAGAGTCAGTTGCTTAAGCTTGTACCTGAAATTGTTCCACGTGCACGTTATGTTTCTGGTAAAGGTGTGACGGCCGCTGGGCTTACTGCAAGCGTTATAAAAGATGAATTGTTTATGGGAGGATGGGTGCTTGAGGCAGGTGCAATGGTTCTTGCCAATAAAGGTGTCTTGTCTATAGATGAATTTGAAAAGATGTCACCAGATGATATGATAGCTATGCACGAAGCTCTTGAGCAAGGTACTATATCCATTGCTAAAGCATCGATTGTTGCAACATTACCTGCAAAAACATCTGTTCTTGCAGGCGGAAACCCAAAATTCAGCAGGTTCGATCCTTATATGGCTATTTCAAAACAGATAACAATACCTGACAGCTTATTATCCAGATTTGATCTTAAATTTGCTTTAAGAGATATTCCAGACTCAAAAAAAGATAAATTGATAGTTGAACATATTCTAGATTCTAGAGAAGAGGGTCATGAAAAAGCTAGACCGAAAATAGAACCACTTTTTATTAGAAAATATATAGCTTATGCCAAGGAAAAATGTAGTCCCATATTAACAAAAGAAGCCAGCAAGGTTATCAAAGCGTTTTATCTTCAAACAAGAAAAAAAGCAGAAGGTGGTTCTGCACCGATACCGATAACCTTAAGGCAGTTTGAAGCTCTTGTTCGTTTGTCAGAAGCTTCTGCAAAAATTCAACTAAGTGATAAAGTGAGAAGAAGTGATGCGGATCGCGCAATAAAATTGATGCGTTACTCTTTGCATCAGCTTGGTTTTGATCCAGAGACAGGCATGATAGATATTGACAGGGCTGATGGTGCAAGCACCAGTTCAAGCGAGAGGAACAAAATAAAGATAGTGCTGGAGATAATCAATGATATGTCAGAGAAGAAGAAAGAGATCTCTGTGGACGAATTAACCTCTCGTGCCAAGGTACAAGAAGTTGATGACGTAGATGATATAATAGAAAAACTGAAAAGAGAAGGTATGTTGTTTGAACCTAATCCTGGATTCGTACAGAAAATCTGATATTTTAACAAAGAAAATTAATATTATATATATGGTTTCAGACAAAGCGCAGAAAGTGGTTTTTTTTAGTTTGCTTTTAGTGATAATTACTAGCTATGTTATTTTTTTTTCTACACAAGCCAATGCGCAGGATGAGTGGTGGAACGAGAATTGGCAATACAGACAGAAAATAACTGTGGATGAAAATTCTGGCACTACTCTTACAGAATACCAAGTTAGGTTGCTTGTTGATACAAGCTCTTTGGTATCAGCAAGTAAAATGAATTCTGATTGTAGCGATATTAGGTTCACTGATGATGCGGGGCAGGGAATAGACTACTGGATAGAGAATAATTGTAATACATTATCGACTGTTATCTGGGTACAGGTTCCACAAATAACTGCCAGTGGAAGCGCTGATATTTACATGTATTATGGCAACCCATCTGCAAATTCCGCAAGCAGTGGGATAAGCACGTTTTTATTTTTTGATAATTTTGAAAATCCTTCCTGGTCATCTGAACATTGGACACAGGCCTATCAAGGAACTGATGGTAGCTGGATAATTGAAAACGGCTACGCAGAATTCTCTAGTGGAAGTAGTCCTGGAGCAATAAGTTTGGCGGACGGTATCGGTTTGAATGACTATATCATTGAATCCAAAACAATGCATGTGGGCAGTCCTGGAGCCTCTATGGGCCTTATAGCTAGAGCTGATATAAATGGAAACTATTACCATCAAGAACTAGATCAAAGCAGGCTTTGGCTGTATAAATTTGCTGAATGGAGCTACCATAATCTAGCTTCAAGTAGCGTGCTTTCTGTATCTGGTGATACATGGTACAAAATTAAATTTGCAGTTTCGGGAGCAGTGCTTTCTGCTTATTCATATGAACATGATGCAGAAATCAGCGCATCTGACAGTGATTTCAGTTCAGGAAGACCTGGAATTCAAGTTTATAGCCAGACAGCAAGATTCGATGATTTCGTTGTAAGAAAATACGCCTCTATAGAACCAACATATTCTTTTGGTTCCGAAGAGCTATTTGATGATACAACACCTCCAACATGGGATAACCAAGATCAGCATTGGAATAGCGTTGATTTGGGAGACATCAATGAACTGGAAGCATATGGCAGTGATGATAGGGGATTATCACAAGCCATGCTGTCAACAAATGAAACAGGGACTTGGACCGAGATAACTGATGGTACATATGGATCTCCTTTTGATTGTAGCGGAAGCATCGGGCCAATAAAAACAAAATTTGATTGGTTAAGCACAAGCGTTGCTGAAGGCTCAACAATTGCATGGAAGATACGCTATATAGACATGAATGATAACGACGCATACACTGATGAAATGAGATTCAATATAAAGGTTTCTGGGACACCAGAACAGTATTGTTCTGATGATACGTTATATGGAGAATGCTCAACAGTCCTGCCTCTTTATTGTGATGATGGAGACTTAGTTGACAACTGTGATACATGTGGATGTTCAACAAACTTGACGTGCATAGACAATGAATGCTTCAATGTAAGTTGCACTCCTGAAACAAGTGCTGCCTGTGGCAGCAACATTGGTTTATGCACAGAAGGCTTGAAAACATGCCAAATGAATGGTACATGGAGCGAATGCGTTGGCGGCACAAAACCTGTGAATGAAATATGTGATGCTTTGGATAATGATTGTGATAGCGAAATTGATGAAGGGTGCTTATGCAGAAATGGTGAAACCAGACAGTGTAATGGTCCTGATAGAGGGGAATGCAAATATGGTATATCTGTTTGTGAGAACGGTCAGTGGACTGAATGTTATGGTGGTATAGAACCTTTACAGGAAGTGTGCAATGGGAAAGATGATAATTGTGATGGTAATATAGACAATGTTGCAGGTGCTAATAGCATAGAAAGCACGCACTGTCAATGCTATGGTGGTGAAGAACCCAAAAAAGAATTATGTAACGGTGTTGATGATGATTGTGACAGTAATATTGATGAGAGTTCTGAATGCTGCAATCCAGGCGAAACAAGAGATTGTGGAACAACTTTAGGTATATGTGAAAAGGGAATTTCCACATGCAATAATGACAATCTTTGGGGAACATGCGAAGGCGGAATAAAACCAGAACCTACTGAAATATGCGGTAATGAAGAAGATGATAATTGTGACGGAAAATCAGATCAATACGATCCGCAATGCAAAGCCTGTGATAATGGCGAACAGGATGAGTTTGAAGTTGGTGTTGATTGCGGCGGTCCTTGCGAGATGTTTTGTTTTGAGATACCTTGGTTGATAATAATTACTGCAGCGGTAATAATGACTGTTATAATAATATTTATTGTATATCCTGCAATGGTGAGACGAACTATAGAAGTAGGCACTTTAGAATAAAAAAGAAAGAAAAAGGGTAATTAGCATTGACCTGATGCTTGAACTGTTTCACCCTCTAATACTTCTGAACATTCTTCAGGAGGATCAGTGAATGCTGAGCAGATTGCATTTTTGTATCCTTCAGGTGTTCTTGAACCGCTGTATCTTACACCATTTATCAACAGTGTTGGTGAACCTGTAATTCCATTAACTTCTGAAAGATCTGCTTGAATCTTTAACAGGTCTAGTCCCTTTCCATCGAAACATGTTTCAATTTTTTCTGTGTCAATTCCAACTTCTTCTGCCTTTTCCTTCCAACAGGTATCTAGGTTGTTTTTACTGCAGACTCCGTTGAAAACTTCTAGGTATTCCCAAAGTTTGGCTGTGCTATATTCATTAACAATGCATAACTGTCTTCCGTCCTCTTCTGATTCATAATCTCCGTGAAGTGAACGTACTCCACCATTGCCGTCATTACTCAAGATGTATTTGATGTTTATTGATGCACTGTCTCCTAGAAGATCTGCTACAGGCAACATTGCTGTTTCTGCCTGTGTTCCGTATGGACAAAAGCTCATAACATACAAATCAACTGCTGGCTTATCTGTTTTTGGAAATGTTTGTGGCTCTTGTTGGGCTGGTTCTATTAATGTCTCTTCCTCAAAATCCATGTCAATTCCGTTCGGGAAAAGGAATCTGCCATCAAATGAAGCGAATGAAGGGTATCCTTGTCCATCAACATTCAACATCAATTCATATACGCCATTGTTTTCTTCGATGCTTTCTATTGATATTTCAGATTCTTCCAATGAAGGATTTTCTTTAAGGAAATTCACTATTTTTTCACTTACTCGATCAGCTGACATCTTGCTTGTACCTATAAATTGTCCTGTTATTCCTGTCATGCTGCTAAGCAAGAATCCTACCATAAGGAAAACAGCAGCTATTACTATATAATTAACAACATTGCCTCTTTTTTTCTCAGTTTTAGCTGGTTGAATGTTCTCCTTTGGTTCAAATGTCCAGTTTTCAGGATTGGTATTTTCTTCTGACATAGAACAAATATTAACGTATATATTTAAATGTGTTTGGTTTCTATCAGGATAGCAGCGAACAGCTTAAATGCATTCAGCTATATATCTTATAATGCTTGAGAAAATTGAATCCATGATAAGCATGGCTAAAGAAATAGCTGATGTTATTAGGTCTTATCCGGGAAAAATACATCTTGTTTCTCATTATGACTGTGATGGGATAACATCTGCTGCTATAATAACTAAAGCATTGTTTCGAGAAGGGAAAGATTTTCGTGTCTCTTTTGTTAAGCAGTTAAAGGAAGATATGATAAAAGGGATGTCTAATGATGAAGAAAAATTAATCATTTTTACTGATCTTGGATCAGGCTATCTGGATGTTATATCAAAACATCTGCTGTCTGAAGAAAGAAAAATTATAATAGCAGATCATCATCAAACAGAAGGTGATGATAAAAACAATAATCTTTTGCATATAAATTCTATGAAATTTGGGATGGAAGAGAATGTTTCTGGTGCAGGTGTTGCGTACATGATAGCAAGATCTCTGAATCCAGAAAACATTGATCTAAGTGCACTGGCTGTAATAGGTGCAATAGGAGATTCTCAAATTGGATCAATAGGTTCTAGCTGGGGTTTGATGGGCCTGAACAAAGAAATATTAAAGGATGCAGAAAATAGTAAAAAGATAAAGGTTATGAATGGTCTTAGGATATGGGGCAGGTACACAAGACCGCTTCACAAAGCATTAGAGTACTCTGTTGATCCGTATATTCCTGGTGTATCAGAATCTGAGTCAGGCGCTGTACAATTTCTACAAGAACTTGGAATAGAACTAAAAGATGAAAAAGGCATGTGGAGAACCCTTGCGAGCATGTCTGAAGAAGAGAGCAAAAAACTTGCTTCTGGCATAATAAAAGAGAGAATAAGATCTGATGAAGAGAATCCAGATTTTATATTTGGAGATATCTATGAACTCTTGGATAAAAACGGTGAATTCAGAGATGCAAATGAATTTGCAACAATGTTGAATTCTTGTGGCAAGCTAGGAAAAGCCTATCTTGGTATTGCGTTATGCATTAATGATAAAAAAGCTTTTGAAGAAGTTAAGCCTGTTTTTGAAAAGTATAGAAGAAGCATAGGTAAAGCGCTTAGCTGGATTGAATCCAATCAAAAAGTTATAAAGAGGGGAGAAAACGTTACCTGGATAATGCCTGGAAATAAGATATCAGAGCACATAATATCAAATGTAGCATCTATAATGCACAGATCAGGCATGCTACCTGAAAATAAGCCTGTGTTTGCTATGGCTGATACCGAAAACGGGGATGTGAAAATCAGTGCTAGAGCGAGCGATTCACTTGTTGAGAATGGGATGAACCTTAAAGATATTATAAGAGAAGCTATTCGAGATTCCAGTGGCGATGGTGGAGGCCATGCAGGAGCATCAGGAGCCACAATAAGCAAGCAAGATGAAGAAATGTTTATAAATAACATAGAGCATAATCTAAGAAGATACTATGAAGAAACAGATAGAAAACCAGCTGGAGAAGAAAGCAGAAAAGAAGGAAGAAAAGAAAACAGATGAAACTGACACAAAAAAATCTACTGTTAAAAAATGGAAAGGCAAGGATTGGTTTACTGTTTTATCACCAAAGATGTTCGGTGAGAAAAAAATAGCTGAAACTCCATGCACTGATCCAAAAACTATAATCAACAGAAACATAGAAGTTAGTCTGGCTGAGATTATAGATCAACCAGCAAAATATCATATGAAACTTATGCTTAAGATAACACACATAAAAGATAAAAGCGCATTTACTCGTTTTAATGGTTACGTAGTATTAAAAGAATTCATGATGCGCCACGTAAGAAAAGGCAGCCAAAAAATAACATTGATTGAATACTTTGATACAAAGGATGGTTGGAAACTACAGGTAACAACAACTAGTGTTATGAATCGTAATGTTGATGCAAACATAAAGCGTAAAATGCGCCACCTAACATCAGAGATGCTCTCAAAAAACCTTAGCAAATTAGGTATAGATGATTTTATTCGCGCTTTGATAGCAGGCAATATTCAAAGATCGATTAAGAAAGAAGGCAGTAAAATATATCCAGTAAGATTCACTGAAATAGAAAAAGTCGAAGTTATAAAAGCTGGGAAATAACTGCCATAATAACAATTAATTTATATATCTGCATGTTCATTCTAATAATATTTTATTAGATTAAGGATACGATATAATGGCTAAAGATAAAACAGAACTTGTGCAAGAATTGATGAGCAAACAAGATCATATTAGAAATATCGGTATTGTTGCTCACATTGATCATGGTAAGACAACATTGACTGATAATCTTCTAGCTGGAGCAGGGATGATCTCGCATGAGCATGCTGGCCATCAGCTGGCTATGGATTTTGATAAACAGGAACAGGAGAGAGGGATAACAATCTTTTCTGCTAATGTTTCTATGGTTCATGAATATGGGGATAAAAATTTTTTGATTAATCTTATAGACACACCAGGTCATGTTGATTTCGGCGGGGATGTTACGAGAGCCATGAGAGCAGTAGATGGTGTTCTAGTTCTTGCAGATGCTGTTGAGGGTGTTATGCCTCAAACAGAGACTGTTATTAGGCAGGCATTGAAAGAAAGAGTTAAGCCTATTCTTTTCATCAACAAGGTTGACCGGCTAATAAAAGAGTTGAAACTTACGCCTGAACAGATGCAGGAAAGATTCCTGAAAATAATTACAGAAGTTGGTTTATTGTTTAGGAAATATGGTGAAGAGAAGTACAAAGATGAATGGACAATAAACGTGAATGACGGTTCTGTTGCATTTGGTTCTGCAGTCAAAAACTGGGCAATATCAATACCCCTAATGCAAAAGGCTGGCATATCTTTCAAAGATATTATAGAGTACAGCGAGCAAGGAAGAGAAAAAGAACTCGCTGAAAAGGCACCTCTTCATAGAGTTGTTCTTGATATGGTTATTAAACACTTGCCAAACCCTCTTGAAGCGCAAAAATACAGGATAGAGAAGATATGGCCTGGTGAAATAGATTCTGATATAGGAAAAGATATGACATCGTGCAATATTGGCGGCAAACTGGCTGGCGTTGTAACAAAAATTTATCCTGACCCTCATGCAGGTTTTGTTGCCACAGTGAGGCTGTTTTCTGGTAAGATAGAAAAGGGTCAAGATGTCTACCTTATTTCTAAACAGAAAAAAGAAAAAGTGCAGCAAGTAGCTGTTTACAGAGGTCAGCAAAGAGTTGTAATGGATGAAGTTGTAGCTGGCAATATTGTTGGTGTGGTTGGCTTGAAAGATGCTGGTTCTGGTGAAACAATCTGCGATCCAGAGCACACAATAACTGCCTTCGAATCCATTACGCACATATTCGAACCTGTTGTAACAAAAGCCATAGAGCCAAAACATCCAAGGGATCTGGCTAAGTTTATTGAATTACTAAAGAGAACTAGCAGAGAGGATCCAACACTAAGAGTTAGCATAAATGAAGATACTGGCGAATATCTTGTTTCGGGTCTTGGCGAACTGCACATCAACGCGAAGATAGAGAACAAGCTGAAAGAAATGGGTATAGAGGCTAGCATATCATCACCAATTGTTATTTTCAAGGAAGGCATAAAGTCAATAACGCCTAAACCTGTTGAAGGAAAATCCCCAAACAAGCACAACAGATTTTATGTTGTCGCTGAAAAGCTTGAGGATAAAGTTTATGAAGCGATGGTTAGAGGAGATATACCTGATCAGGAAGTGAAGAAAAAAGACGTTGCTCTTAATGACAAGCTATCTGATCTTGGAATGGATAGGGAAGAAACAAGAAAAATAAAATTGATACACAACAAATGTATGCTGCTTGACACAACACACGGCGTTAATGCTATTCTTGAGATTATGGAAATGGTAAAGCAATCCTTTAAAGAAGCTATGAACGAAGGTCCGATGGCAAGGGAACCTTGTGCCGGCATAAAAGTCAAGCTTGTTGATGCTAAACTGCATGAGGATGCAATACATAGAGGACCTGCCCAAGTTATCCCGGCTATGAGAAGTGCTATTCGTGAAGCTATAATAAAAGCGCAGACTTACATACTTGAACCAAGGCAGATTATTAGAATAGACGTGCCAACTGATCATATGGGCGGAGCAATAAAAGAAATTAACAACAGGCGAGGTCAGGTTATTGAAATGAATGATGAGCGCGGCACAACAACAATAAAGTGCAAGATGCCTGTTGCAGAGATGTTTGGCTTCAATTCTGCACTAAAGTCAGCCACAGGCGGACAGGGATTCTTCTGGTTAATAGACGTAGTATATGAACCTCTTCCAAAAGATCTTGAACAAAAAGTCATCAGCCAGATCAAGGAAAGAAAGGGTATAAAGGACATAAAAGAAGAAGAGACTGATGAATAGTTTTTCTTAAATAAAAATCAATTTAACAAATCAAACCCAAAAATAAAACATGAACATTGATTGGATAATTGCTCTAGGACTGTTCCTGGTTGTTACTGCGTGGTCTTTTACTTTTTACATAGGTTTTTTTAATGCTGGAGCAGAACCGCTTGGTGATGTTTTAGACAGCATAAGCGACAAGTTTATTGGTTATCTGACAACAGATACCTATGTTATGCATGCGAATTATACAGAATCTTTAATAGGCAGAGAAAGAACATTCTATGTTGATATGGATTTCCCAGAAGGAACCAATCTTACAACAAAGATTTATGTTGATGGAACTCTTATAAGCGATACTAAAGAATGTGAAATACAACTCAATCAGATTTTATTCAATACAACTGTTACAAAATTTGCTAGCTATCAATTTGTTATAAAGTTCCAAAACACGAGCGATACATATTGTGACGGTGCTCTCAATACAGAAACTAAATTGAAGCCAAGCGTGAAGGAAAAGAAGAGGCTTGTTACGCAGGCGAAGATTGACAATATGGATGCAATGCCTATTGAGCATATAAAAGCCAACCTAAGCATAAACAGAGACTTTAGAGTTGAAATAGAAACTAATAACATTATTACAAACACTTTTGGTGTCCTTCCGCCAAATTCAACCAATGTTTATGTAAAAGAGGTGTATAGCAGAATTTTTGATACTGATAATAGGGTTTTGATAAGGACTATGGTGTGGTAGATGCGTTGGTTATTATTCTTATTTGTTTCAAGCATGTTTTTGATGATTCCTTTAGTGGAAGCTCAATACAGTGCTCAAATAAGACTTATTTTAAACAATACAGAAAACACTGTGTACATACCAGGCAATGATACAAGCGATTCTGGTGATTGGGGTTCTGAGAACCTGTTTACAAGCCCAGCACACAACTACATAGCTTCTTATAACAACACAAACATTCTAAGCGGTCTTGTGTCTGTTAGTGACCAGACGCATTCTGTGATAGTTGATGGTAACGGCAGTCTTCATAAAATAGGACTAAACGTTTCGTTAACAAATTCCAGAATCTTATTGCCATTCACAAGCGGCGACTGGAAAACAGTAGAAGACGATATACTGAATATAGAAACTGGTGCTTTCTTTGGTTTTATGCAGCCAAGCTTTTCTTATGGTGTTGGTCTGTATCTGCCATTAAAGATCATGCTCAATTTAACGATGTTCAACATAACAGGCACTGAATCATTTAGGATGGGCAGACAGAGACTAGTAACAACAAATAATGGAGTTGTTAGCAACAAAACTGTGATTGACGTAAGAAGCATATAAACTTAAAAAAGCAAAATTATTAAAAGTGGTTTCATGTACGATATTTTAATTATCGGCAAAGGTCCTGCTGGTTTAACAGCAGCCATATTTGCCGTAAGAAGGGGTTTGAAAGTTTTGGTTTTAGCAAATCCTGCAGAACCTTCACAAATGACAGAAGCTCCTATGGTGGACAATTATCCAGGCATTCTAGATGTTAATGGTATTGAAATAATGAAATTGTTTGAAGATCATGCAATAAAACTTAAAACAGAAATTAAAAACGAAGAGGTTACAGAAATTAGAAAGGAAAAGAATCATTTTGTTGTAAAAACAGACAAAACAGAACATGACTGCAAAAGCGTAATAATATCCACAGGCGCAAAGCACAGGAAAGCCAATATAAAGGGTGAGGCTGAATTCAGTGGAAAAGGAATTTCTTATTGTGCAAACTGTGACGGTCCTCTTTTCAAAGGCAAAAGTGTTTTTGTTGTGGGCGGAGGCGATTCAGCTCTAGGAGCTGCGCTTATGCTTGAACATATGGGAGTAAATGATATTACAATAATCCATCGACGCAACGAGTTTAGGGCTGTAGAGTCTTTGCAAAAACAGATCAAAAAATCCAAAGTAAAAGTTATGTGGGATACCATACCTGTTGAAATAAAAGGTGACAGATTTGTAAAATCCATAATTGTAAAAAACGTAAAGACAAAAAAAGATCAGGAAATACCGACAGGTGGTGTGTTCATAGAGATTGGCAACGTGCCTACATCCGAACTTGCAAAGAAGCTAAAAATCAAAGTAGATGAACGCGGTTTCATAACAGTAGATAAGGAAATGAATACAAACGTTGAAGGTATTTTTGCAGCAGGTGACTGTACTGATGGACCAGTTAAACAAATGATTACAGCCTGCGGAGACGGCGCTATAGCATCTACTTCTGCATACACATATGTAAAGGATAAAGAGAAATAACCAATTTAATAGTTACTTCTAAATATCTTATATGAGTTCTAAACAGTTGTGGACAGAAAAATACAAGCCGGATAAAATAATCGATATAATCAGCCAGAAGAAAGGTATAGAAGAATCACTCGAATGGTTTAACCATTGGAAGTCTGGTAAAAGTAAAGCATTATTTCTGTATGGTCAACCTGGTATTGGTAAATCTTTGCTCATTGAAGCGCTTGCGAAGGAAAGCAAATATTATCTTGTTGCGCTGAATGCATCTGACAAACGTAATTCGAAAGAATTGGAGGAACTCTCTTCAGGAACAAAAACACATTCTCTTTTTCATAAAGGGAAAATTATACTTCTAGACGAGGTTGATGGTATCTCTGGTAATGACAGAGGTGCTGTTACTGCTATAACTAATATGATAAAGGAATCTTCATTTCCAGTTGTATTGATAGCTAATGATCCATGGAAGCAAAAGCTAAGACCTTTGAGAAATTATTGCACACTAGTTAAATTCAACAAAGTTCATTCAGTTTCTTTGGAAAAAAGGCTTAGAGATATCTGTGATATGGAAGGAGTACATGTAGAGGGTGATGTTTTAAAGAACTTGGCTCGCTGGTCAAACGGTGACTTACGCTCTGCTATACAAGATCTACAAATGGTTTGTAAAGGTAAAAAAATTCTAAACGGTTCATGTTTAGAGACATTAGGATACAGGGAAAGAGGAGCTGGCGTGTTTGACATAATGCCTGCAATATTCAATTCAAGGAATATAAAAGCAACTAGAAAGGCTATTTTTGACTGTAGCCAAGATCCGGATGAAATATTTTGGTGGGTCGAAAGCAACGCCGCTACAATTTTCAAAACACCTGAAGAACTTTCAAAAGCATTTGACATCCTCTCTAAGGCAGACATTTTCCGTGCCCGCGTAATGAAGCAACAGAACTGGAGATTCAAAGCATACATGGTGGATTTAATCTCAGCGATCTCCCTTGCCCGTAGAACAGACAGTTATGGTTATACACCATATAATCCCCCAAAGCGCCTAGTCGAGATGGGTAAAACCATGTTTAAACGCGCTAAGATGAAAGAAGTCTGTTCACAATTAGGTGAAACATTACACTGTTCGTCTCGATTAGTAAAAGCAGAATATCTACCATATCTTAAACAAATTGTAAAAAGCAATGATTTAGATGAAATTTCTGAAAAGTTAGGATTGTAACGGCCCCATTGGGAATCGAACCCAAATCACAACCTCCGCAAGGTCGCATTCTATCCGTTGAAATATGGAGCCTATATACGAATATAGAATAAGTTAAAATTTAAAACAAAACCCCAATTAAGAATGCCACAAGACCCAAGTACATTCCGACTTTTATGGTTTTTTGTATTGATTTGTAGTTGGATTTTCCATTCATTCTGTTCATTTGGAATGCAGCGAAGATGAATAGAGCATCTGTTGGTATTACTGCTAAAAGATAGGTCATACCCAATATACCGAAAAGGAAAGGTATTGGCGATATTGCAACAGACATTACTAATGTTATTATAGCAAGATCTATTGCTCTTTTTTTGTTTATTTTCATCTCAACACCCTTTGTTGTTATGCCGAAACGCTCTGCTATAGGTGTTGAAATCTTTTGCACACTAGATGAAAGTCTTTTCAGGAATCCCTTTCCGTCACCTTCTATATCTTCCAAGTCCTTTATTATTTCACGTGAAACAGTTGCAAGACCTGAAAGCATTGCAAGCCATATCGGAAGAACCATGTTGTTCATTGCAACTCCGCCGAAAAGGAATGTTGATCCTGTCAGGTAACCAACAGCTAGGTTGCCTAAAAGTACCTTGTTCTGTAGATGTGATGAGTAGAAAATAAGAAGTACACTGTTAACAACAGCTATTACAAAAGCTGGCCAGTTTATGAAACCAGCTATTATTATGCCTATCGAAAATAGAGATATTGAAAAAACTAAAGCACCACGCCTTGAAGCCCTTCCTGAAGGCAATGGCCTCTTTGGTTTGTTTATTTTGTCTGATTCTACATCAAAATAATCGTTTATGACATTGCCTGCACCAGTAATAAGGAAAACTAATAACAAGGCAAGATACAGCGGAGAGTAACCCATTAGATGTTGAAAATTCCAACCTATTACCAAAAGACCTCCTATAAAGACAGCAAAAGCTGACATGATAGAATTCATTGGTCGCATCATTTGAAAGTACGCCAGAACCATAAGAACATCTTTTTTTTATTATTTATATTGTTTCACTACCACAAAGATGACTAAATACTCTGCTATATTATCTCTTGTTATTAGTCATCAAACTCTTGCTGTGTGTTTATGTATATTTAAATCACGCGAATCTAAACTTGATATTATGAAAGAGAAAATTCAGAAAATTAATGATTTTGAATGGCTTTTACCCAAATCAGCAAGAAAGGAGATGAAGGTAGATGCAAAAATCATTGCGAATCAAAAAATCTTGAATTCTATTGAAAAAGACGCTATACACCAACTATCAAATGTGGCTTGCCTGCCAGGAATAATAGAGCCTGTTGTTGGTATGAGTGATATGCATTTTGGTTATGGATTGCCGATGGGTGCTGTCATGGCTTTTGACCCTGAAAAGGGCATTATCAGTAGCGGATGCACTGGCTTTGACATCAACTGCGGTGTCAATTCTATAAGAACCAACCTAACTTATGATGAAGTTAAATCCAAACTAAAAGAATTAATTCCTACATTATTTAATGCAATTCCTTGCGGAGTTGGTGCGAAAGGAAAACTGAGATTAACAAATGAACAATTAGATCAGGTAATGATAAACGGCGTTAACTGGGCCATTGAAAATGGCTATGGCATTAAAAAAGATGCAGAGCATACTGAAGAAAACGGTTGCATGAAAGGAGCAGATCCTTCTACAGTATCCGATATGGCAAAAAAGAGAGGACTGCCACAGCTTGGTACTTTGGGTGCTGGAAACCACTTCCTTGAGATACAAAAGGTTTCAGAAATTTATGATAAAGAATTCGCAAAAAAACTTGGTATAGCAGATTCTGATCAGGTTCTGATAATGCTTCATTGCGGAAGCAGGGGATTTGGTCATCAAGTAGCATCTGATTATCTGAAAATACACGAACAGGCAGTTAAAAAGTACAATATCTGGTTGCCTGATAACCAATTAGTTGGTGCACCAGCCAATTCAAAAGAAGGTCAGGATTATTACTCTGCTATGAAGTGCGCAGTTAATTATGCTTTTACGAACAGGTTAGTGATGACTCAGTGGATAAGAGAAGTCTTTGAAAAGATATTCAGCAAGGACTGGGAATCTATGGACATGCATACAATATACGCAATTGCACACAATATCACAAAAAAAGAAGAGCACAAAATTGATGGAAAGAAAAAAGAAATATACGTAACTCGTAAAGGTGCAACAAGAGCCTTCCCTGATATTCCAGCATTGATTGCAGGAACAATGGGCACTGCTTCTTACATATGCAAAGGAACAGAGACTGCAATGGAAAAAACATTCGGCAGCACAGTTCATGGTGCAGGCAGAATAATGAGCAGGCATGGTGCAATAAATAAATTCAGAGGAGACAAGATAAAACAAGAGCTGGCAGACAGAGGCATTGTAGCGCAATCAACTCATCCTAAAGTCCTGGCAGAAGAAGCACCTCTAGCGTACAAAAATGTTATGGATGTTGTAGACAGTGTTCATGGCGCAGGCGTAAGTTTGAAGGTATGCAAAATGACCCCTATGGGGGTATGCAAAGGATAGAATCAAATATCCAAACTAACTCTTGCAACATATCCTTTTTTCATCTTTTCAAACTTGTATTTGTAGTATGTTAC
>JAHIRU010000013.1 GCA_018818465.1 Nanobdellota archaeon | reverse complement strand
CGTAAAGGATATTGCAAAGAAAATACTTGATGGAAAAGAAACTGGCATTAAGCCTGTGTTTAGATTGAATCCACCAAGCAAAGGATTCAAGAATACAAGATTGCTTTATCCTAGAGGTGCGTTAGGTTATCGTGGAGAAAAGATTAATGAACTTTTGAAAAGAATGATATAGTGAGGGGATAAAAAGTTATATGATTTTAATTTGGAGGTATCGGTTGTCCTCCACAGGTTCTGATTATGAAAAAGAAAATGAAAAAAACTGCTAAGATGCGTGGAAGTCACACATGCGGGTATGGAATGAAGAAGAAGCATCGTGGTGCTGGTTCACGCGGCGGAAGAGGTTTTGCAGGACAGTACAAACACAAGAAACTTATGATCAAAAAGAAATTCCCAGAACGCCTTGAAAAGAAGAAGTTCAAGTCACTCACAGATAGAGGATTCAGGAAAGACATCAAGAGTATTAACATAACTCATTTGATGACACTAAGCGAAGGGAAAAAGGAGATAGATCTTGCAACTATCGGTTTCCAAAAAGTATTGGGTAAAGGTGGTGTTGATAGACCTTTGCAAGTTAAAGCAAAATTATTTACCAAGATCGCAAAAGACAAAATAGAGAAAGCTGGCGGAAAGGCAATTGCTGGTTAGTTTTTAAAATAATAAATCAATTTCTTTTTATGAAAACAGTTAAAAAATGTCCTGAGTGTGAATCCAAAAACATAACATTTTCTACTGGCTTGCAGCTTGGAATGATTTATCAGTGCAAGGAGTGTGGCTACAGAGGCCCGCTAATCATTGAGGAGGATATTGAATAATTAGCTCTATTAGCTACTTGATGCAGACGGCTATACATAGACAGTGTATGTTGTCAAACTCTCCTTCGCGTTTTATAATAAGTATATATATTTTAATCAGAAAGTTCTATTCTATATCTATAAAGTTATAGGGAATAGATATTCATGTCGGTTGGAGATACGTACATCAGCTTTTTGCAGAAAATTCCTGGAATTACTAATCCTATAAAAAGAATGACTTTCAAGGATAAACTGAAATGGACAGCTGTAATTCTATTACTCTATTTTGTAATGTCTCAGATAAGCATATACGGTATAGCTCAAAAAGGTTATGAACAATTCCAGTTTCTTGAAGTTTTGCTTGGATCCAGCTTCGGTTCACTGATCAGCCTGGGCATTGGTCCAATAGTAACATCAGCCATATTGCTTCAGCTATTAGTAGGTTCTAAGATACTTCCTTGGGATCTGAAGACAGATCGAGGCAAATCAATGTTTCAAGGAACACAAAAATTGTTAGCTATTCTGCTCTGTTTCATAGAAGGTGCTATATATGTTACAATGGGTGCTGTGCCAGCGGCATCGCCTGCCTTTGTCTTGATAGTTGTTATGCAACTAGCAATGGGCGGAATATTGTTAATTTTCATGGATGAGGTAATATCGAAATGGGGATTTGGTTCAGGTGTCGGATTGTTCATTGTAGCGGGTGTTGCAAAAACAATGATAATCAGATCATTTAACCCATTAACTCAGGCAGGTACTTTACCAACAGCAACTTCACCGCCATCAGGTATAATCCCATTCTCTATTGCAACTATTGGAGCAGGCGATCCGATACAGGCATTCTTTGCTTTCTTGCCTATTATAGCCACTGTTCTAGTATTTTTGTTAGTTGTTTACTCACAATCGATAAGGGTTGAGGTGCCTCTTGCATTCTCATCCATTAGAGGATTTGGCAGGAGATGGCCTCTGAAGTTCTTCTACACCTCCAACATTCCGGTTATTCTGGTTGCAGCTCTTTTAGCTAATGTGCAGTTAATGGCGCGGATGGTATCGCAAAGAGGGGGCATGGAATGGTTAGGAACGTTTGATGCTCAAGGCAATCCAGTAGGCGGGTTGGTATATTTCTTGATACCTCCTATGGTACCAGAGATAAGCGGTCTCATGATATCGATAGGCCTGTTTGTACTAGTTGGTGCGATATTAGTTTACTTCACAAAGAAAGGCGGATTAAAATTACCTGCATTATTCGGTGTTGTGGGTGGAATAGCGTGGTATGTCAGTGTATGGTCTTTAGGACTAACAGCGCTTGCAGTTATTCAGCCTGTTGACATAATAAGACTATTCACATATTCATTCTTCATGATAGGCGGTGCAACTCTTTTCGCCGTATTCTGGATGAATACGTCAGGCATGGATCCGAAGTCTGTAGCAGAGCAGATAGAATCTACAGGAATGCAGATCCCTGGCTACAGAAGAGATATCAGGATAATAGAAAGGGTTCTTGGCAGATACATACCGCCGTTAACTATTATAGGCGGTGCTGCAGTAGGTTTCCTTGCAGCATTTGCTGACTTTACTGGCGCAATCGGAACAGGAACCGGCATACTGCTTGCTACAATGATCATATACCAGCTTTATGAGGAAATAGCACAACAGCATATGGAAGACATGCACCCAGCAATAAGGAAATTGATGGGCAAATAAAAGGCTAATTAATAATTAGTATAAAGGAATTGGTAAAATGGCTATTGAGATGTTAACAATATTGCTTGTTGCAGCAGGAATCTCTTTACTGTCAGCACTGTTTCATAAATTCTTTGTTAATCAAAATGATTTGAAGCAAATGAAAAATGAAATGAAATACCAAAAAGAGCGTGCTAATGCGGCAAAAAAACGAGGTGACAAAGGAGTGGAAGCAGAAGCTTCAAAAGAAATGATGTCTCTTAGCGGAAAGCAGATGAAAATGACAATGAAGCCTCTCATGTACACAATGATTGTTGTTATAGTTATTTTAGGATGGTTGTCAACAACCTATGCTGAATCTGTGATTAACCTTCCAATACCAATGCCTACACTGAGTTGGGCCTTCCCGTTCGTATCACTAACTACAGAGTATAGCTGGTTCTTTTGGTATATCATAGTTAGCGTTCCAACAACCTTCGCATTCAGGAAGCTGTTAGGCTTGGAACAGTAAACAATTTTATAAATTAACTATACATATACTATCATTATCCCGCGATAGCTCAATCTGGTAGAGCGCTCGGCTGTAGCTATTACTCGCTTAAGGCGCGTGATTGTAACAGACTGTAACCATTCAGGTTATTGGAAACCGAGAGGTTGGGAGTTCAATCCTGATCCTTTTCTTTCGCAAAAGAAAAGGCTAAGGTTCACACAAAAGAAAGGCAGTTACATAGTTACCGGGTTGCACTGTTAACTGTGATATAACAAGTGATTTGAACAATTCTCTCTCGCGGGATAGCTTACTTTTATAGGCTCACTTGTTATTGGTTTTAACTAATTTACGCTCAGGGGGGAGTGTTATTTCTAATATCGAATTAAAATAATTTGCTTACGTCATCATATACGTTGCTTCTATGTCCTATAAAAAGCACAATTATTTTGTTTTCCTTTTTATGGATTTCATATATTGCCCGGTAGTCTCCTATTCTCAGGCTCCAAAAATTCGTGTATTTTAGAGGCTTCCCTCTTTCAGGAAATTCCTTCAGTTCTCTTAGTTTTTTCTTTATTTGTTCCCCTACAACCTTATCAGAATCTTTAAGAAACTTATCTGCTAATGGGTGCAGAAATATTGAATACATCTAACCATCTTCCAAAGGTATTAAAATGTTGGAATTATCTTCGGCTTCCTTGCTTCTTTTCATTAACATATTGAAGAATTCCATTGTTTTCACTCTCTCTTCATACAAGCTTACCATTGTCTTGATTGCATCGCTTCTACTCTTGAATTTTCCTTCTTCCACCATTTCGTCTATTTCCTTTACAGTCTGGTCAGGAATTCTTAATTGGACTTGAACCATATAATCACCTTTACTTTACTTATGTAAACATATTTGTTTACATATTTATAAAGTTAATGTTTCTTTGTATAAAGACAATTATAATATCTCATAACGGTCTTGTCCCACTCTTTAGCAATCTGTTAACAAGTTTAGGGTTCCATATCCAGACAACGCTACCGTCTTCTTCGTCAATCATTATCTTGTGGGATGCCTGAAGGTAGTCGAGTATAGTAAGCAGTGTCTGATACATAATCTGCTTTGAAAGGGAAAGCCAAAGTTGTCTCTTGTTCTTGAACTCTCCTTTCTTCTTAATAGCTTCCTCAACCATCATTACAGTCTTAAGACTGGGATAATGCACCACATCTT
>JAHIRU010000012.1 GCA_018818465.1 Nanobdellota archaeon | reverse complement strand
TGAAGTAATCAACCAACATACCTCATCTCATCATTTTCTTCTTCTTTCTTGACAGGCACTGCTTTCATGCGTTTTTCCATATTCTCGTAGAACTTCTTGATGTTTTCTGTTAATGATGGCCTGATCTTTTTCATTGCGTCTTCAAAATTATCTTTTGATACGATTTCGCTTTTTATATTTTTCCTCAAAGCATTCATGCCTGCTTCGCGGCAGATTGCTTCTATATCCGCACCTGTGTAACCCTCTGTTTCTTTTGCCATTTTCTTTAGATTGATTGATTTGTCTAGAGGCATCTTCTTTGTGTGCACTTTGAAGATTTCGTACCTGGCCTTTTCATCAGGCTCAGGCACTAAAATCTGTCTGTCAAACCTGCCAGGTCTAAGGAGGGCTGAATCAATAATATCCGGTCTGTTTGTTGCAGCGATAACAACAACGTTGTGCATATCTTCTAAACCAGACATTTCAGAAAGTATTTGTGAAACAATGTTCTCTGATACTCTGTTGCCAGTGTTTAAGCCTCTATGCGGAGCAAGAGCATCTATCTCATCAAAGAATATTATTGCAGGTGCAACCTGCTTTGCTCTTCTGAATATCTCTCTTATTTTCTTCTCGCTTTCACCAACCCATTTGTTCATGACTTCTGGCCCTTTTATTGAAATGAAATTGGAACCAGATTCATTGGCTACTGCCTTTGCGAGCATCGTTTTGCCTGTACCTGGTGGTCCATAAAGCAAAACACCAGAAGGCGGTTTAATGCCTATTCTTTCAAATGAAGCTGCATGCTCTAACGGCCATTCAATAATCTCTTTTAATGTTCTTTTTGTCTCTTCCAGGCCGCCAACGTCTGCCCATTTAACATTAGGGATTTCTATAAGAACCTCTCTCATTGCAGATGGTTCAACCATCTTCAAGCCGTTTTGGAAATCTTCTTTTGTAACAGTGAGGTTTTCAACAATCTCTGCTGGCAGTTCTTCCTCTTTCCATGATATATCTGGCAGGTTTCTTCTTAGAGCAGACATAGCAGCCTCTTTGCATAGAGCTTCTAAGTCTGCGCCGACAAAACCATATGTCACGTCTGAAAGCTTGTTTAGATCAACATCCTTTGTCAAAGGCATGTTTCTTGTATGAATCTGCAGGACTTCTTTTCTACCCTTTTTATCAGGAACTCCTATCTCTATTTCTCTGTCAAACCTTCCCGGCCTTCTCAGGGCAGGATCTATTGCATTTTCTCTGTTTGTTGCGGCAATCACTATAACTTTTCCTCTTGATTTAAGGCCATCCATAAGCGTCAGAATTTGAGAGACCACTCTTCTTTCGACCTCTCCTGAGACCTCCTCTCTCTTAGGGGCGATGGCATCGATTTCGTCTATAAAAATGATGGATGGAGCCTCCTTTTCTGCCTCTTCAAAGACCTTTCTTATATTTTCCTCTGAACCGCCATACCATTTGCTCATAATTTCAGGGCCGTTTATTACAAAAAAGCTTGCACCGGATTCGTTAGCGACAGCTCTTGCCAGTAATGTTTTACCAGTACCTGGCGGACCGTAAAGCAAAACACCTTTTGGTGCCTCTATTCCTAGGCGCTCAAATAATTCTGGATGCCTTAATGGCAACTCTACCATCTCTCTTATTTTTTCTATTGAATTATGAAGACCGCCTAAGTCTTCGTATGTTATTGTCGGAATAGTTTTTTCTTCAACATCAACTGCTTGCGGTTTTACTTCCACTTCAGTTAAATCTGTTATTTTTACTATTTCATCCGGGTTTGTTGAAATTATCATAAATTTTGTATCTCCAAGTGCTGGAGTGAATGAAAATCCTTCCACTGAATCCATATCTATACCCAAACTGCTGAAAAGATCATCAAACATGGTTTCATTTCTTCTTTTAACTATCGGGAACGGTGCAATCATGTCGCCTTTTACAACAGGACGCATGAAAAGATTCTTTTTAAGAATCTCTGGATTTATTTGGATTATAATGCCTTTTTGTGCAGGAGCTATTACAACTCTTTTAGCTTCCTTGAAGTTTGCCTTGTTTATTTTGATGTTTTCTCCGACACTTATGCCAGAGTTTCTGCGAGTTATTCCATCCATTCTAAGAAGATTCAAACCAATGTCAGCAGGATAAGATCTAACAGCTATTGCTGTAGTCTTTCTGTTGCCAATCAATTCAACAATATCGCCTTCTCTTATTCCAAGCTCTTTCATTGTTCTTGTATCAACTCTAATAATGCCTCTTCCGAATTCCCCTCTATTTGTCAACTCACCAACTTTCAATGAAAGTTCTCTTGGACTCTTTTCTGCCATAATATCTAATTCCTCCTTTATATTAATCGACTATTTGTGTATTATTTTCTTATCCTCAATATCACTGAGTGACTTGTTTTTATCACTTCTATTTGCGGTTCTTTTCGAACACGCTCAATTATTTTAACATAGCGTCTTATTGTGATATTATGCATTCCTGTTTCCTTGGCAAGCTCATTCATACTTTGGGGCCTACCACATTCTAACGCATTCAGTATCTGCTCTATAATTTCTAACGGGTCTCTCTTCATAGTAACCTTTTTCCAGAAAAGGTTACATCCAAAAGGAGCTTCGCTGCGTCTGTCTCATCTCCCATCGCATCGAATGAGAGATGTCTCTTGTCCCTTTGTAATGGGTGAGACAAGACTTCACAGTCCTCGCTCACTTCCAAACGTAAATTTTTCATTTTAAATATTACCCATAATATGTGTGCTCTGGGCTTGATTGAATATTCATGTTTTGAGGCGGGGCATTCATTCTTTGTCCCTGTTTGGGCTTAGATGTGCGTCTCTTCACAAGCAAATTTTTATACTCTTTCCAGATCTCGTTTGCTTCTTTGTCTTCCAGAACATTTACAATTATAAAGTTTGGCCTGTATGGTTGTGTCTTTGTTGGATAATAATCCACCAAAACAAAACTATCTTCTTTTACTTTATCTGCTATTTTTGCATCTATTTTCAATGTGTGTATATTTTCGTCCCAAAACTCAACTGTTGCCTGCGCATTCTTTCCTACGGCATCCTTGAAAACCTTTAAAATTCTTCCTGGATGATAAACCATATTTACATCTCCTCTTAGCTATCATATTGTATAGCATTTTAAGGATGACTATATGCAAACTATGCTAGTCATCAAACTCTCGTGGTTAGTTTCACAATTTTATTTAGTGAAAACTCTGTATACTATAATATACAACATTAGATATTTAAAGTTAACGGTTGGCAACTAACCATTCACCAAAACTACTGTATATTGGTTGTCTATTTTTTCTATATATGGCATACTCTTCACTGTTCATTTCAGAAAGAGGCTTATCAAATCCTTCTGGAATGAAAATTTTATGAAGAACCGACCATCCAATTCTTTTAGGGTTGTCAGAGCCTATTCCTTCACTTACGATTCCTTTTATAGAACTGTAAAAAACTTTTGGTTCGTCTAATGTATCATCCATGTAAGCTAAGGCGTTTCTGAATTCACAATCACGTTTCTCGTTTTCAAGAAGCTTCATTATTCCTTTCAAATCAAGTGTTTCTATTATGTGATTTGTGAAAGGCCCTGGAAAATCACCCCAACGATTGATATAAAATCCTGCATCAAGAACCATGAGCGGTTTTCGTAAAGCATTAAAAGCCTGATTTGCCTTTGATTTTGCTATCTCATTAAGATCATAGGATCTTGGCTCTGAAAATTCTATACTATCGTAATGAACCACTTCAATTCCCAAAGGAGAAAGCTCTGCTTTAGCTGTCTCTACTTTACCTTTGTTGCCTGTCACAAAGTAAATCATCATTCAATCGCCACCACATTCTCTACATTCCTCACTGTAATCGCAGTAATTGCATAACCATTTAAGTTCTTCATAGATCTTTGCTTCTGCATCTGGCATTATATCATTCTTCAGATGATGATGCAGTTTTTTGAAGCGTGCCAAGATTCTGTTTGCCTCTGTTTCATCGTATTCAACATTAAAAGACTTGCTTTTGAGGTTGTCTTTCTGAACATACAGAAGAACACCTTTCTTTAAGCCAAGGCTATGAAGATATAATTGAAGCTGTGTGACATATGATTGATTCGGCTCTTTGAGATAATCTAAATTCTTTGTACTCTTCACTTCAACAACAACCTTTTCATTTCTGTCTTTAATGAGTATCATGTTGTCTATTCTTCCTGATATTAAAAAATCCTCCACCTCTACCTTGAAAGGCACCTCTGTGCCTATCAACTCAATATCCGTATTCTTTTCGCTCTTCAGAACGTCTGTAACAAAATCATGCAGTATGTTGCCT
>JAHIRU010000099.1 GCA_018818465.1 Nanobdellota archaeon | reverse complement strand
TATGCTGATACTCGTATCGGTTACTATAATTTCTACGCAAAATTCTCAGAGCCAGATTGAAAAAGCAGCAGTGGCATATGAAATAAGCTCTATAATTAACAACATGGCTGATGTTGATGAGGGCTGGGTCCAGACACAGTTAGAGAACGAATACGATATAGATATAAAATGCACAGGAGATGGGTGCTTGTTGTCCATAAAAGAAAAGAATCAAGCAAAGCCTGTAGAACTGCCACTTTTGGTGCTGTTTGTTGAGGGAGGACCGCTAAAAAACACACGTGAAATATGCGTAGAGAAAACATTGGATAAAATAGAGATCAAAAAAACTTGCGTCGCTTAGGAGGATAAATGGGATACGAAAAATTTGTTATACAGGTGTTCATAATGATGATCGTAGTAACTGTTGCAATTTCTGCAGCTATGAGTATAAATCTTGATTCTCTTGTCAGAACCGATACTATTTTAGTTGACATGAAAGACGTAGAGACGTTAGACTTGGCTAATATAGTATCTTTATGCATTGAAGAAGATGACCACATCAACACAAACACCTTAGACAAGATGATAATAGGCGGTTTGCGAGAGATGGTTAATTATTGCAAAAGAGAAGGCTATGACATTTCAAGAGTTGTTGGCGCAAAAATCAGCACCTTAACATTTGGAACAGACAGGTGGGATTTTGGTTATAACACAGTTTTTGAAGGAAAGACAACTGAAGTTTTTGTAAGAATAAAAGATGGAGGTTCAGGAACTGTAAATGTTGGAAAACTTTATGTCCAAACAGAGAAATAGAAAGGGACAGCTTTCGATATATTTCGTAGTGATGTACTTGTTTGTACTGATAGGCATCTTTGTTATTGTATATGGAATAATGTATTTTTTGTTAGTCAGAAACATTGCCACTGTTGATAAGAATATTGCTTATACAATTGATGTTAAAGCTCAACAATCATCTTTAATCAATTTTTTATTAGCCAACGCTGAAAGCGATATGACATATGCAGAAATATTGGGATCAGTTGCCTCTTCAGGCATTTCTTCAAATAAAGTGGAATATGCTCTGAGCAATATATTCATAAACAAGCCATACAGCATCAAACTAGAATCAAAATACGGTACAACAACTTTATCCAAAGGAGCCTTTAGCGCAAATACCCAATATTTCAATGCACCTGGGTCGCTACAATTGCTGCTTCCATGCGATGCAGCCATGTCTTCGAGCGGATACGGTACGAGGGATGACCCTGTTTATGTCGATACAAAGCAGTTCCACTACGGCATAGACTTCCCGCAGGATGGAAGCTGCAATGATATTCGTGCTGCGGCAGACGGCAAAGTGGTTTATATTTTTGATGGATGCATAGCTGGAAACAATGATTGTGGTCACGGATACGGAAACACGATAGCAATAGGTCATGATTTCAATGGAAAAAATTATCAATATTTCACATACTACTCACATTTGAGTACAATCTATATCGCTAAAGGCGAAAACGTCAATGCAGGGCAAAAAATAGCTTTTGTAGGAAATACAGGCAAATCCACAGGAAAACATTTGGATTTTAGAGTTACATGCTCACATGAAGGAAGTGCTGATCTGCCGGACAAAGAGTACACAATCAATCCATGCAATCTTTTTGTTACACCATTAGGTGAACGCATAGGAATTGAAAATTGTGAACAAAAAGAAGGCACATTTCCTCCAGGAGGCAGTAAATGTGCAATAGATCCTGGTTACTTGAAGCCTTCAGGAATACCAACAGTTTTGGATTATTCCAAAATCAACATAGAGATAGCAATGCCTGGTGCTATACCAGGTAATGTAAAAACTAATATGGAAATAAAATTATGATAACTAAAAAACGAAAGGGAGATGCAGACATAGTTGTTATACCATTCTTTATAATGTTCATGGTGCTGTTCTTCTCATACTATCATATCAATCTTTTCTATCATCCGGCAATTGATGCATATCAAAGGGCAAGCGTTACGTTTGATTTTTATGATGTGAAAAACTCTCTAGAAGCTGCAGAAATATATCTAGACTCTGCCCATACATATTCCCTTTATCAGACACTTTATGAGAACTTCAAGCATAGCGGGTACAATCCTTTAGATGTAGAGAACTCTGGTGCAAGTGTAAAGGTCGGGGATTATTATTATGTGATGCGGTATAACAACGCTGATCTGCCAACAAAGGAGTGGAGTGACATAGTTTCTGATATAAGCACACTGTTCAAGGAGAAAATTGATATCTATTTGGACGGTGAAGATTACAACTATCTCGGCATATACAAAGTGAAAATACCCGACAAAGAAAAATTTGTTACCAACATTCAAGAAGTTGTAGATTCCGAATCAAATAGAGTACTGCAATTAACATCTCATATCGATAAAACAGATGATGACACAGTAACAACACTTGAATTACATGGAAATCATGATGTTTATGGTAAGATAAACCTAAAGAAAACGTTTTCGTTTGAAAGAACATATAATATAAAAGCAGAAGCACTGTATGAAAAGGCGAAAGAGTACTTTGAAAAAGCAAAAACAAAACTTCAAGAAGCTGTAACAAATCTAGCTGGTGTTACAGATAAGAACAAAATAAAAGAGGAATTGGATAAAATCAATACAAGGAAGATTTCTAATGAAGAATTCATAACAGAGCCAATAAAGGACGGCGACTATAAAATAACCTACACTGTCATATACGATAACGACAACGTTTATGATGGCATCCTAAATTTTGCTATAAAAGTTGAAGTGGCTGACACTTCACAAGAATTTCCAGTTAGCAAAGTTGTTGATAGTAGTTACTATGTTTTCCAATCACCATTATTCTTTAGATTCTATCTTGTTCAAGGCGTTGCTGATGAACTGCCATCAGATGAAGATGATACGAAAATACCTGTAAGACTAGGCACTGGAAACTGTGAATTATCGTCTTCTGCTCTCAGATCATGTAAAATTGGTTCCGAGTGTCTGAATTATTTAGAATATATTCGCATAGCCTGTGGAAAATATGGAATTGAGGCTGATTTGATAGCAGCGATTATAACAAAAGAGAGCGTATGGAATGAGAATGCAGAATCAAACAAAGGTGCCAGAGGTCTTATGCAAATAATGCCGGATACAGCAACAGAAATAGCAGGAAAAACAGGACTGGACTATAATGATATAATAAACGAGCCAAGAGAAAACATACTGGCTGGTACTTTCTATTTCAATTACCTGATGGAAAGATTCCCGCACACAGAATATCCTCTGGAAGATCGAATAAAATTCTCTCTAGCATCATACAACTGGGGGCTATCTAACGTGAAAGAAAAAATAGATGAAGTTAAAAACAGCAAAGGAGATAAATACACTCCGATATGGGACGATATTAAAGGTCTTGTGAATCAAGTTCAAGCAAGGCCGTATGTAGAAAATATCTGGGAATGGTATCAAGAATACAAAAGTTCAGCTGTTGCTTGATATGCTAATATTTAAAACTTTTTCCAAATATAATTATCTATAGGCATTGGTTAAACAGTTACTAATTCACTTGGAGGTGTCAGGGATGGCAGAAGAACAGAAAAAAACAAAAGAAAATGACAATATTGTTTTTGTCGGCAAAAAGCCAGCGATGAGCTATGTACTT
>JAHIRU010000098.1 GCA_018818465.1 Nanobdellota archaeon | reverse complement strand
TGACAGAACAAAAAAATTAAGAGTTGATAATGGTTTAAAATCATCAACAGATGTCGGACCACTTATAAATCTAAGCGCAGTCGAAAAAACGCATATGTATGTTGATATAGGAAGATTTGAAGGAGCAAAACTTCTTTGTGGTGGAGAAAGGCCTAAAGGAAAAGGATTTTTTTACAAACCAACCATTTTCACCAATGTTACTTCTGATATGAGAATAGCTAAAGAAGAGATATTCGGTCCTGTTTTATCGATAATAGAAATCAAAAATTTAGACGAGGCTATTGATGTTATGAATGGAATAGAATATGGGCTCAGTTCAGCTATTTACACAAAGAACATGAAGAACGCATTCAATGCAATAGATAGAATAGAAACAGGTCTAACTTATGTTAATTCGAGTACGATTGGATCTGAGGTGCATCTGCCGTTTGGCGGAGTAAAGAAAACAGGCTCAACTCGTGAAGCAGGTATAGAAGGAATAAATGAATTCAGCGAAACAAAAACAGTGTATTTTGATTATAGCGGGCGATTACAAAAAGCCCAAATAGATGTTGTGAGGTGAAAATATGAGAGAAGTTAATTTGACATTTGTAAAAAGTCTTTACAAAAAAAGAGATCTTTGGTGCCATAAAGGCGATTTCGGAAAACTGTTAATCATAGGAGGCAATAAAAAATATTCAGGTTCTCCTGCGCTTGCAGCAATGGCTGCATACAGGGCAGGTGTAGATTTGGTAACAGTTGCTGCACCAAGACGTGTTGCAGATATTATAGCATCTTTTTCTCCAAACATAATAACATATCCTTTAACAGGAGATGTGCTTTCTACAACACACCTAAAAACACTCCTTGAATTAACTAATAGCGCCGATGCTGTTGTTATAGGAGGCGGTTTGGGAACAGAGCAACCAACAATAAAATTGATACAATCGTTTTTAGCAAAAACAGAAAAGCCATGTGTCCTGGATGCTGATGCACTGCATGCTGTTGCCAACAACAAAAAACTGATAAAAAAGAATTTTATATTAACACCACATGTAAAAGAATTCTTTACTTTAACAGGAAAAAATCTTCACAAATCCACAATGCAAGAAAAAGAAGAGATTACAGAAGACCACGCACTAAAACTCGGTGCAACAATTATTTTGAAAGGCCACATAGACATAATTTCTGGTAGCAAGGGAACAACAATAAACAACACAGGAAGTGTTTACATGACTAAGGGTGGTACAGGAGATACGTTAGCTGGTATTTGTGGTGCTCTATTAGCAAGAGGTGTTGATTCAGAAGACGCAGCCGCAGCCGCAGCATATATAAACGGTTCTGCTGGCGCACTTGCGGCAAGAGAATACGGAGAAGGAATGCTGGCAACAGATTTGTTGGAAAGAATACCAAGTGTAATAAAATGATACAGTTGAAGTAAATGCCAAAAAAAAACAAAGTAATCATAATGGGAGCTGCTGGCAGAGATTTCCATAATTTTAACACTTTCTTTCGTGACAATTCACGTTATGATGTGATTGCTTTCACAGTCGCACAGATTATTGGCATTTCTAATAGAAGATATCCTAAGGAACTTAGCGGCAGGCTATATCCACGCGGGATACCAATTTATCCTGAAAAACAACTACCAGATCTGATTAGAAAACATAAAATAGATGAAGTTGTTTTAGCATACAGCGATCTCAAGCACGACAGTGTTATGGAAAAAGCGAGTTTAGTTTTAGCTGTTGGCGCTGACTTCAAATTAATGGGAATGAACACTACAGCTATTAGAACTGAAAAACCTTTGATAACGGTTTGTGCTATTAGAACAGGTGCTGGCAAGGGAACAATTTCAAGAGAAATTCTAAACCGCTTGCGAAGCAAAGGGTTCAATCCTGTTGTCATCAGGCATCCAATGCCTTATGGTGATCTCAAAAAGCAGACATGCCAAAGGTTTGCTACACAACAAGATATGGACAAATACAACCCAACGATAGAGGAAAGAGAGGAATACGAACCATATGTTGAAAGAGGATTCGTTGTCTATTCTGGTGTTGATTATGGAAAGATACTCAAACAAGCAGAGAAAGAAGGAGATATAATTGTTTTTGAAGGCGGCAACAACGACATACCTTTCTACACATCCAAAAGACATCTAAAAGTTGTTGTGGCAGACCCCCTAAGACCGAACGATGTTTTTTCTTATCCAGGCGAAAGCAATGTGATAATGGCTGATGTTATCATTATGAATAAAATAAATGTTGCTAGCAATAGGAATATCAAACTCTGCGAAGAAAAAATCAGAACATTGAACAAAAAAGTGCCGATAATAAGGGTTCGCTCTGTTGTAACTGTTGACAGACCGGAATTAATAAAGGGTAAAAAAGTTCTTGTGGTTGAAGATTCACCAACAGTCACTCATGGAGGTCTTGGTTATGCTGCAGGTCTTGTAGCCGCACAAAAATATAAGTCAGCTAAACACATCAATCCAAAACGCTATGCTGTTGGCAGCATAAAGAAAATCTTCGAGGAAAACAAACATCTCAAGCACGTCTTGCCAAGCGCTGGTTATACAAAAACACAGCTTAAGGACCTTGAAGCGACAATAAAAAAGATACACTGCGACACTGTTATACTGGGCACACCAGTGAACCTTTCCAATATCATAAAAATAAATCAGCCAATCGCTCGTGTTTCCTACAAGCCAAAAGAAATTAGAGACGGAATGCTGGACAAAATCCTCAACAAATTTCTAAAAAACTCTAAATAATAAATGTAACAGTTAACAAACTAATAGTATGAAGAAATTATTTTTACTTTTACCGTTAGTATTCGTAGTTTTAGCGTCAGGTTGCACGGATTTTTGTTTACCAGGCTTTGATTGCACTACTATTGACAAGGCAACAGCAGATGTTTTTGTTTTCCAGAAAATTGACACATTTCCTGCAACAGTTTCTCCTGGACAGACAGTCCGTGTTGTTGCTTATGTTAAAAACAATTTAGAGAGTATTAAAATAATTGATGAAATAAATATGTATGATTCCTGTGAAGGAGCATTCACAATAGATTCAATTACTTGCGGTGGCTATGAAAGACCAGAAGACGAATTTGGAAAACAAAAATGTGAAGAGATTCCTGTTTACGGCAAGCAGGTTATACCTATAACATGGACACTGGTAGCAAGCCCTGGAATAAAAATCCAAACAACCTGCAAACCAAAGATAAAACTTGATTACATAGAATCAACACAGAGCCTGACTTCTATAACATTTGTTACTTCTGACGAGCTTAGAAGAAGATTACAGGAAGGTTTAACAGAATCTGTAGATTCTGAAATAGAAATAGGACCAGGTCCTATAAGAATATATTTTGAAGTAGAAGATCAGCAACCAATAACAACAGACGCTGGACAGGCAATTGTTTCCCTGAACATAAAAAACGAAGGAAGCGGCTATCTTGAAAAAAGCGAAATAAGAATGGACACAATTAATGTTTTTGCCGGCGCTTCTGAAGCTGAAAATGAAAAGGAAAGCATAAATAAAAAAATAACAGAAAGTTTAGAATATTGTAGAGATGGAAAAGATGAAGACGGAAAAGCGTTGTGGGGACTCACAGAAGGTGATGAAGTAAATCAGGAGGATAGAGTTATAGAGATTATAGGAAAACAAAACATAAAGCTCATGTGCACTATCAATATTCCAGAAAAACTTGAAAATGAACAAAAACCAGAATCTAGATTATACCTATCGGTTATTTTAAGTGAGTATGATTACGAAATACGCGGAGAAACAACAATAACTGTTGAACCACGTATCATAAAATAAAAACTACGGACTAAACTTATAAATCATTTTGTATATAATATATTTAAGAGGGAAATTAATGAAGAGCTCCAAATATCTACTTTTGCTTTTGCCTATAGCACTTATAGTTCTAACATCAGGATGTATCGGCGGTGATACTGGAGGAGCTGTTTTCGGTCCAGGAGTTGCAATCTTAAATTTCGAGCCAGACCTTTCTTATGTTGATGTGCAAGAACCAGTAAAATTCCAAATTAGAATTCAAAATCAAGGCGAAGCAAAAGCCGAGTATGTTGTCTTGAGAATTTATGGAATAGATCCTGTTGAGTGGGATTTAGATAATAGTGATGGTACAGGAGAAGACAAAGTAGTAGATGTTGGTTATTTGATACCACCAAGTAAAGAATTTGGTACACAGGGGGAAATATATGAAACAGAATATTATGGATTATCACCAACATTACCTTTAGGTATAGAAAAAACATATTATCCATCAATTAGAGCATATTATAGTTATGAAACAACTGCGATGAAACAAGTTTCAATTGTCGCCAGAGATGAGTTAGTGAGATTAGTTCAAACAGGACAGCCTCTTCCACAAGGAGAAGATGCAATTTATTCTAAAGGACCACTTTCAGTAAATGTGCAAACAGGAAAATATATAAAAGCAAGAACAGACGGCATTGGATATTTCTTCCCAATAACAATAACAATTACAAACACCGGTAACGGTGTTGTTAGCGATATTACAGAGTCTCCTGCTGATTTCATGGGACCGTTTTCACCACCTGAAGATTATGGAGTATCAATGAAAGTGAGTTTGCCTGATGATCGCAGTTTAACATTTGATGAATCATGTTTAAAATATGATGACCGTTTTGGTAGCGTTTATCTTTGGAAAGGTCAAACAGCATCAATAACATGTAGAGTAAATTTAGAAAAAGCGCCTCTTATTAAAACAGATATGTCAATCGGAATAGATTTAATTTATCCTTATTATATAGACGCCAGCACAGCAATCACTGTAAGAGGAAGCGATTTAATTTAACTTATTTTAATTTCAAAACAAATACAATAGTATGCAGAAAAAACTATCCATTCTTTTTGTTTTAGTTTTGTTAGTCTCTGTATCAGGATGCACTACATTAGAAAGCGGCAACGGTGTTGTTATAAAAGAATTCACAACAGATTTTAATGAAGTGATTTCAGGTGAAAGAGCCGACTTCTATCTGAAAATTAAGAACATTGGTTCGCAAACAGCAGAGAATGTTTTCGCAGAAATATACGGGTTAGATTTTGGATGGCAAAAAATAGCAAGTAGCATGGAGTGTCCGAAAGAAGAAGGTCATATGTCTCTTATAGCACCCAATACACTCTACGGAACAGAGGGTGAAGAAAAATTATGTGCATGGTCATACACTGCATCCGACGTTCCTTCTGGAATGAGCACAACATATGAACCAAAAGCAAGAGTGTTTTATGATTATCAAACAGATGCTGTAATAGGTTTAACATTGGTCACTAGAGAAGAAATGATAAGACTTCAAAACAGCGGCAAAGCGCCACAAATAGATGTTCTCAGTAAGACGTCATCTCCTATAGACGTTGGTGTTAATCTGCAAACACCTATCAGAGTATCAGGAAACGAGGCATCGTTTATATTGGGAATAACTGTAACAAATGTTGGTGAGGGTGTTCCATGTTTGAAAGGGCGGTGTAAAAGTTCTGCTGGTTATCCTATAGAAGATCC
>JAHIRU010000097.1 GCA_018818465.1 Nanobdellota archaeon | reverse complement strand
CTATTTCTTGTCTTTTTCATCGTTTCTTTGTCAGGACCGGTTATTAGTGTTTTATTCACAATAAATAATTGGTTTTAACAGATTATATAAACTCTTCTGAAACTGTTTCACTAAACGTTTAAATAGTATACACTGTTATATAATTACTACATTATATAGTTATGAACTGGGCATTTCCCGGTACATGATTAACTATTTTTAAAAAAACAGAAGTTAAATCTGTTGAAATATGAGAGCTTAAACATGCGTCTTAAGTTTGATGTTGGACTTCATGACGTGTGATATCCCATAAAAAGGAGTTAACGAGGAGTTAACCCGCTAATTCAATTCCGGTTGATCCCGCCGGAGATCATTGCTATCTGAATTCGACTAAGCCATGCAAGTTTTGGGTTAAACCAGAGCAGAAAGCTCAGTAACACGTAGTTAACCTGCCCTTAGGTTTGGTATAATCCCGGGAAACTGGGGCTAACGCCTAATAGATAAAGGATACTGGAATGTTCTTTTATTGAACTAAGGATGGGACTGTGGCCGATTAGTTTGTTGCCAGGGTAAAGTCCTGGTAAGACGATAATCGGTACGGGCCTTGAGAGAGGAAGCCCGGAGATGGATTCTGAGACAAGAATCCAGGTCCCACGGGACGCAGCAGGCGCGAAACTTCCGCAATGCACGCAAGTGTGACGGAGGGATTCAGAGTGCTTTCCTGATTTTCGGGGAAGCTTTTGTTAAGTCTAAACAGCTTATCGAATAAGGGGTGGGTAAGACGGGTGCCAGCCGCCATGTTTGTAGCAAGAATTGCTATTAACACGGTAAGCGGTAATACCCGCGCCCCAAGTGATGATCACGTTTATTGGGCTTAGAGCGTTCGTAGCCGGTTTGGATAGTTCCTAATGAAATTCCATAGCTAACTATGGAGCTTGTTTGGAATACTACTAGACTTGAGACCGGGAGAGGCCAAGGGTATCATTGGGGTAGGGGTAAAATCCTATAATCCCAATAAGACCACCTGTGGCGAAGGCGCTTGGCTAGAACGGATCTGACGGTGAGGGACGAAAGCTAGGGGAGCGAAGGGGATTAGATTTGGCTTAAGAATTTAAACATCTGATACAAATATAGATTAGAATGCCCCGTAAAACTTCAATTTGTAGATTACTAGGAATAATGCATGGTGACGGAAATATGTCATATTCCAGAGTGCATATAACGGATAAATGTTTAGATTATCATATCAAAATAATACATCCATTGTTTAATGAACTATTTGGAGTTAAGATGAATTTATTCCACGATAAAAATAGAAACTCTTATTATAGCCACACAAAGAAAAAAGATGTATATAAATTTCTAACAGAAAAATTAAAATTACCCGAAGGATCTGTTAGAAAAAATCTGAAAGTTGAAGAGTTTATGAATAAATGGAATGATAATGAAAAGGCATTCTATATCGCAGGTATATTCGATTCTGAAGGTTATGTAAGCAAAAGACAAGCAGAAATTTCAATCACTATAACTTCAAAGGAAATATTCGATTTCATATCAAATCATTTACATAAATTAAATTTCACTCATTCAAAAAGAATGAGAAATAGAAGAATGAAAACAGAATATGAATTAAGAATGTATGGAAAGAAAAACATATCATCATTTTTTAATCGAATACCAATTAAAAATCCAGATAAAATTCATAGATTAATTAAATTCTTAGGCCACTAAAAACCCCCGTAGTCCTAGCTGTAAACGATGCCTGCTAGACATTGGCAATCTCAAGGGGGTTGCCAGAGTCATAGGGAAACCGTTAAGCAGGCCGCCTGGGGAGTACGGTCGCAAGGCTGAAACTTAAGGGAATTGGCGGGGGAGCACACAAGGGGTGGAGGCTGCGGTTCAATTCGATTCAACGCGAGGAACCTCACCAGGAGCGACAGCAGAATGAAGGTCAGGCTGAAGGTCTTACCAGACAAGCTGAGCGGAGGTGCATGGCCGTCGTCAGTTCGTGCTGTGAAGTGTCGAGTTAAGTCTCGAAACGAACAAGACCCGCGCCCTATGTTGCAACTGTATCTTTTGATGCAGGCACTCATAGGGGACCGCTGGTGATGAATCAGAGGAAGGGGCGGTCGACGGCAGGTCAGTATGCTCTTAATCCCCTGGGTTACACCAGGTTTGCAAGTTGATAATCGAGCTTCAGTCAGCAGTATTGCTATAAAATATTGCTGTAATAGTGTTGTCAAATTTTTGACAAAATCAAAAAAGCTCGTAATTTGCAAGCTTGGAACCAAACGCGGCCTACAATGACTGGGACAATGAGATGCGACTCCGAAAGGAAGAGCTAATCTCCAAACCCAGCCCTAATTCGGATTGAGGACTGCAACTCGTCCTCATGAAGGCGAAATCCCTAGTAGTCGCTGGTCACCAACAGTTTGACAAATTTTATATTTGTCTTTCTGGTGGACTCTAGCGGCGAATATGTTCCTGCTCCTTGCACACACTGCCCGTCAAGCCAACCGAGTGGAATTATGACGAGCTCTTGCTTCTTGGCAAGATCAAGTTATAGTTTTGTGAGGTGGGCTAAGTCGTAAGACTGTGAGATGGGCAATTTGATGCGCTAACGCGCAAATGATAAATTTTGTGTAAGATTCACAGATTGAAATATCACGCACAATAAGGAATCATCTCACTATCCGATAAACAAGGTAGCCGTAGGGGAACCTGTGGCTGGATCACCTCCTTATTATAATAATATGGGACACAAATTGTCATGAAGTTCTATTCGAGTTTTCGACTTATTTAAAGTTTTGGTTTAAAATGAGATCATGTATATTGAACAAATAGAAAATGAGCTGAAACAGCTTGTTAGTGTTCTTGAAAGAGTTATACCAGCATTAGAAGAAGTTAG
>JAHIRU010000096.1 GCA_018818465.1 Nanobdellota archaeon | reverse complement strand
TTGAAATCTTTAGTATAATTGAAAAGAGGTTCTGACAGTAAAACAGCGTTTGGAAGATAAACAGTTTTTCCGCTCGGCAGATCATTAGCCAGGTATTCTCCACCCACTTCAAGTAGCTTCGTCCTTATTGGGTTTATGTCAATGACATCGCCCTTTATGTTTCCTATCTTTATCCTATCTCCTTCACTGTAAGCATCTCCGACTATGACATATACCCATGCAACGAGGCTAAGTATTGGATTCTGGAACACAAAAGTGAGAACTATAGCTATAATACCAAACGAGATTCCGAGTTCAAAAAGATTTCCCGAAAACATGAAAAAGATAGCAGTCACAATAGTTATGAAAACCGTATAGTAAGATATCTTTCTCATTAGGCGTTGTTTTGTTATTCTTCTGATTATGTAGATTATCAACAATCCTATTATGAGTATAATCACAGTATTGGATAAGTTTAAGAGAATGTCCTTAAACATATCTCCAAAATTAAATAAATCTAAAATCCTGAGCAGAATTACGACTGTAAAAAGGAATATGAATGTTGTGATTATTTTTTTCTCCATATAAACTTCACTATTTAATATTGGTGCCAGAGCATAAAATGCTTAACTATTGGCTAAAAGATTGCAGCGATTAAAACCAACGCAACCAGAATCACTACATGGGCTATAACAGAGAATATCCATGTTACAAGAGAATTTCTCCATGTTGTCGAAAAGACAAATTTTATTACTGCTATGTTAATTATGAGCGATATTGTAACGGCTATCAGCGCGAACTGGGAAAAAGGCAATATCAATATTGACGATACAAACGCCGTTAGAAATGCTGCTATAATAGCTTTGATAAACGTTCTCTTTTTGATACGAGCAAACCACGCACCTATCCAAATGAATAGTCCTGCAACTATGAAAAGAATTATTTCAAAAACAATTGTTCTTACCAAATCACTAGTAAGAAAGCCAATTGCTGATTCAAGAACCATAATATAAACATTTCTTTATTATTTAAAAAGAAAACAAATTATAATAAGATGAAATCATGACCAAAAAAACAAAAAGCTTGAAAATGAAAAACAGAGAACCAAAAATAGGAATAGCATTAGGATCTGGTGGAGTAAAAGGATTGGCACATATAGGCGTATTGAAAGTGCTGGAAAAAAATAATATACCAATAGATTTTATATCAGGAACTAGCATAGGTTCTATCGTAGGCGCATATTATGCTTTAAACAAAGAAATTAATTCTTTAGAAAAAATAGTGATACATCTTTCAAAATATGATTTAATAAAATTAATTGATTTCGCATCCCCATTAAAATCATTAATCGCTGGAAACAAACTAATGAATTTTATTGGAAAAATTATCGAAAATAAATCATTTTCAGATACTCAAATTCCATTGGTGATAATAGCAACTGATATGTGCACAGGAGAAGAAATTCAAATAAAGAAAGGGAAACTTACAGATGCCGTAAGAGCCAGCATAAGTTTGCCTGGCATCTTTCCTCCTGCAAAAATAAATGGAAAACTTCTTATTGATGGAGGAATTGTAAATCCGACTCCTGTTGATATTGTCAAAAAAATGGGCGCTGATATAGTCATAGGCGTTGATTTAACTATGAAACAATATGTAAAAATTGAAAATCCTAATATTGCAAACACTATAATGAGGGCTTTTGAAATTTTAAGAAACAAAACCACAAAAATCAACCTCAATGAAAAAAACCCCTATATGATTGTTATTCAGGCAAACAAGTCAAATGTTTTAGATACGTACAACTTTCATAACCATGAATTCATAGACGAAGGTGTAAAAGCCGCTGAAGAATGTTTGCCAAAAATAAAAAAAGCAATACGAAACTGGAAGAAAAAAAATAAAAAGTGATATCATGTCCAAAAAAGCTAAGATAATATTTCTGGGTACAGGCGGAGGCCGCTTCGTGGTAACGCAACAGCTCCGTGCAAGCGGCGGACTGATAATTGAAATGGATAATGAAATGCTTTTTATAGATCCAGGACCAGGTGCGCTTGTTAGATCAAAGCAGAACAAAATTAATCTACTGAACCTTACTGGTGTTTTTGTAAGCCATTGCCATCCTGATCACTATGCTGACGTAGAAATGGTTATAGAGGCTATGTCGCACTGCAGAAGAAAAGTGCGCGGTGTTTTCTATGGTTCAGAGAGCGTTATAAAAGGCGACGGCGAGTTCTACCCTAGAGTTTCAAAATATCATTTAGACAGGCTCGATAAATATGACTCATTGAAACCAGATGATACTATTTCATTAGGAAAAATAAAAATCACTGCGACACCAACCAAGCACGCCGAACCAAAAGGCATTGGCTTTGTTTTCTCAGGAATCAATAAGATAGGATACACGAGTGATGGAGAATATTTCGAGGGGCAGGAAAATTATTTCAAGGACTGTGATTGTCTTATAATAAACTGCTTAAGACCTAGAGATGATGATTGGCCATTACACATGAACGCGAGTGATGCAAAAAAGCTAATTGAGTTAACAAAACCGAAGATGGCTGTCCTAACGCATTTCGGTATGAAGATGCTTAAAGGCGTGGCAGAAAAGGAAGCCGCTTGGATACAAAAAGAAACAGGCATCACAACCATCGCAGCAAAGGACAACATGAAGCTGAATTTTGCTGATATCGGTTCGTTGAAGAAGTTTATATAGTTTTCCCTTATTATCATCATTATGGAAAAAACTAATACGGCTTATTTGGAAATTAAACAATCACTATGGAACGCATTTCCATACATAGTTGCAGGCGGATTAGGAGCTACTGCAATATATTATGGAATAAAAGAAAATTATACAAGTTCTTGCCTTTATGGTATTTTTTCTTTTTGGATGATAGCAAAAGAATATGATAATAATAAATTTCTATCCACTATTACAGATAAAATCAATGAAAGTATAGAGTATTTTGAGGGGTTTCAAAAAAACCTTGATTATGGTGATGAAGTAATTGAAGAGTTTTCTCAAGCAATTGATGATTTATCAAGAAATATTTCTGATTTTACAAAGGAAACACCAGAAAAAGCTTTGAAAAGGCTCCAGGGTGGGCCCAATTCATACAAATTTTGATTAAATTCATTTAATGGCTTCAATCACTTCTTTGACAGGAGCTCCTCTATTTGCAAAAAAATGAAGGCTTGGAACACCTTCTCTATAAAGTTCTTCGCATTGCTTTACACACCATTCTATTCCAGCTTCTTTTATATCCTCTTTTTGATTATATCTTTCAATTTGTTCTGCAAGATCGTTAGGTATTTTACATTCAAAAAACTCTGGAAGTGTTTCCAAATATTTTTTCTTGAAAAGTGGGAACAATCCTGGAACTATTGGCACATGTATTCCTGCTTTTTCAGCTTCTTCACGTAGCTTAAAATAATCATAATTATCAAAAAACATCTGGGTAACTAGGTAATCTGCACCCGCATCAACCTTTTCCTTTAATCTAGGAATTTCATCAGTTGGATTCGATCCATTGAATCCTTCAGGATAGCATGAAGCTCCTATACAAAAATCAATTTTTATTCCTTTTTTGCCGCCAAGATGAATGCCGTTTCTAAGATTAGAAATCTGTTTTATGAGACCACTCGAATATTCATGGCCTCCTGGTTCATGTTTGAATGTTAAGAATTTTCCATCAGTATCCTTTCTAGGATCACCTCTCAAAGCCATCACATTTTCTATACCTAGATATCCAAGATCTACCAGATAAACAGCAGTTTCATTTTTATTGAAGCTAGTGCAAACAACATGAGGAACAGCTTCTATGCCATCTTCCCCATATTTCATCATTATGGCACCAGAAACTCCCATTGTGCCTGGCTTGCTGGTTTCAAGTACTGGATTATCATTTAAATCATATTCTATAATTCTTGCCGCGTGGTATGTTATGTTGACATAATCTATACCTAGATCAATTAGCGGATCAAGAATTTTGTAAACATGCTCTATGTCATGTATTTTTGGATTAGGAGGCTCTATCTCTACTGATATTATATTGCCTCCACCTTTCTTTAGAATATCGATAACTTTCATTGGAAAAACCTTCTTTATTCTTGTGACTGAACAAATATAAACCCTTATTCTATAGTAGATATGCTCACGCAGGAATATATTTGATGTCAATTATTGGGGATACAGATGAAAGCGAAAAAACCAAAGAAAAGAGAAGTTTTCTCTCTCTTAGATAAACGTCTACAAAAAGCTGTCAAAAAGAGATTCAAGAGCCCAACGCCTATACAGGCAGAAGTTATCCCTGCGATTCTTAAAGGAGAAAATGTTCTAACTATATCTGAAACCGGATCAGGTAAAACAGAAGCTGTTCTTCTGCCGGTTTTTGATTATGTTGTTAGAAACAGACCTCAGCACATATCTGTTCTATATATTACACCGCTTAAGGCATTGAATAGAGATTTGTTGGATAGAATTATATGGTGGGCCAATGAACTAGAATTTGAAGTAAGCGTACGTCATGGTGATACAACTCCATATGAAAGGAAAATGCAATCAGAAAACCCTCCTGATATGATGATAAGTACTCCTGAAACGCTCCAAGCTATATTGACTGGAAAAAACTTAAGAGAGCATCTTAAAAATGTAAAATTCATTGTTGTTGATGAAGTGCATGAAATTGTAACAAATAAACGAGGTGTGCAGTTAACTGTTGCACTTGAAAGATTGAAAGAACTGATTGTTTCATCTGGCGGTGAAGAGCCAAGAATAATTGGATTGTCTGCAACAATTGGTTCACCTCAAGAAGTTGCAGATTTCATCGGCATAAAGAATCCAAAGATAATCAATGTTGAAAAGAAAGGCAAAATAAGGATAAGGGTTGATTCACCTGAACCTCAGAAAATTGACAGAGAACTTAGTTCTGATCTCTTCATGGGACCTGAAGTTATTGCTAGGATGCGTGTGATAAAGGATTTGATAAAAGAAAGGAAATCCGTCCTTACGTTCACGAATACAAGAGAATCTGCAGAAGTTCTGTCTTCTAGAATAAAGGCAATGGATAAAAGCCTTGCCATAGAAACTCATCATTCGTCTCTTTCTAAGGGCGTAAGATTGGAAGCTGAAACAGGTTTCAAGAACGGCGACATAAAATCACTTTTTTGTACAAGCTCTTTAGAGCTTGGAATAGATATTGGTTCAATTGATTTCATTATACAGTTCCAGTCGCCTCGTCAAGTCAATAAGCTATTGCAGCGAACAGGCCGTTCAGGGCACAGTCTTGATCGAACTTCAGAAAGCGTTATAATATCCTCAGACTCTGATGACTGTTTTGAGTCAACTGCAATTGCTACAGAAGCTCTTGCTGGTTGGGTTGAACCGACAAGAATATATCCAAAATCTCTTGACGTCCTCGGGCACCAGATAGTTGGTCTAGCTCTTGAAGAATATAGACTCATAGCAGACAAAGCGTATAAGATAATAAAAAGAGCTTATCCATTTAAGGATTTAACAAGAGATGAATTTTTTGAAGCATGTGATTTGATGCAGAAGCTTCGGCTTATTTGGATTAATTATGGTGAATCAGAAGGTACTGTTTTGAAACGAAGAAAAGACGCTTGGACATATTATTATGAAAACCTCTCAACTATTCCTGATGTTAAAAACTATAAGATTCACGACATTGTTTCACAGAGAGATGTCGGAACTTTGGATGCAGAATTCATATCACTGCATGCTTCTCCAGGTACAGCTTTCATATGCAAAGGACAGGCCTGGAAAGTTCTTGAAATAATGCGCGACAAAGTAATGGTTGAACCAATGCGTGGCATAGAAGCTGCAATACCTGCATGGGAAGGCGAGTTGATTCCTATACCAGAAAAAATTGCAAATAGAATCGGTGACATGAGAGAAGAAATATCAGAAAAACTAAAACAAGAAGACGAAAATGATGTTATTTTATGGCTAGTGAAACAATACCCAATATCAAAAAATGTTGCAAAGAAAATGACTGAAACAATTAGAGAACAAAACAAATGGGGATTCGTTCCAACTCATAAAAATCTTCTGATAGAGCATTACAGCGGTCTTGAGAAAGATGCATTCGAAATGGCTAATTATGTTGTTATACATTCATGCAACGGTTCTTTGATAAATGACACATTGGGCAGAGTCTTGTCATCAATTCTTACAAACAGATACGGAACTGTTGGCTTGCAGACAGATGCTTATAGAATTGTACTGAAGCTTCCTCACCAAGACAATTGGAAAGAGGTTATTGAAACAATTAAAAATCTGAAGCCAGAAGAAGTTCCTGTTATTCTTGACCTAAGCCTTCCTAATACAGAGCTGTTTGTTTGGAGATTCATACATGCAGCTAAAAGATTGGGCATAATATCAAGAAGAGCAGATTACGGTAAAGCTTATCTGAGAAAAATAATCGATGTCTACAAGGACAAGCTTCCTTACAAGGAAGCTCTGAATGAAATAATACAAGAGAAATTGGATATAGACGGCGCAATGAAGCTCGTCCAAAAAATCTACAACAAAGAACTTAAACCAACAATAAAGCAAGGGCTTTCACCAATAGGCGAGATGGCTGTAAAAAGGAGATATGAACTGGTTGCAACAAAAAGACCAGATCATGAAATATTTGGAATCTTCAAGAACCGTTTGCTTAAAACACGCGTAAAGCTTGTCTGCTGCAATTGTGGCAGTTCAACAATGCATGTGGTGAATGACTTGCCCTCAAACTTGTCATGCCACAAATGCCACGCAAAACTCCTTTCAGTGATATCAACCGTGGATAATAGAGATAGAGTTCTAAAGAAGTCGCTCAAAGACGTTACTCTAACAGATGAAGAAAAGCGCACTGTCAGTGACTTAATGGACAGGGCTAGTATGGTCATAAGCAGGGGAAAGGATGCTGTCATCGCTCTCGCCGGCAGAGGTATCGGCGCAGCAGCTGCAGGCAGAATCCTGAGAAAACAAACAAAAGACGACGAGTTGCTGAAGGACGTCCTGAAAGGCGAGATTGATTATGCAAAGAACAAGAGATTCTGGAGGGATTAGAAATTTATGCAACCATGTGGTGTGTATAAGGATTTGTGTGAGGATTTTCTGAAATGTATTGACATGAAAACTGTCCCGATAATTCAATTAGGAATGACCTCAAATCTTCTGCTCTGTCTTCCTTTCCACGCAATTTTATAATATCATCTAGTTCTAATTTTAGAAGACTCATTTCTGGAGCTAAATCTGAAACCTTTTCAAATTCCTTGTCGGTGCCTTTTTTTATGGCATTATAAAAAGTCCAAGAAAAAGTAGGATTTTTTAACAGTTTCTCTTCAAACGTTTCCAGCAATTTTTCAGTATATTCGAAACTTTTATTTCTGCCAAGAATGTAATTATCAATCTCAAGTGCAGAATTTGCTGTGATTAGAGAAAGCTCACCATAATCAATCATAAGAATAAATTAACAATAAACAATTTAAAACTTGCCCAAGAACGTGCCGTCTAGGAGGTTCTGGAGGGATTAGTGTTTTCTCACTAATTTTATGAAATCCTCTTTGCTCATTCCACTTTGAGAAATAATGCTCAATAGAGTTCCTTTCGCAAGTTCTCTATGTTTTGGGACAACAACAGTTACTTTTTCCTTACGTTCTTTTTTAACCATAATAAAATGGCTGCCGGACTGCCTGCTGACACTGAATCCTACAGAAGAAAGAGCTTTTATTATTTCGTTTGCAGAAAGTACAGGCAATTTCATATGAACAGCCTTGTTGCTATCGGAGGAAGCAAATCCTGCAGTTTATTTGACTGTTCTTCTGGATTCTCTTCCAAATACAAATTAATGGCATCTTTTATGTTCTCAATAGCCTCTTCATAGCTTTTTCCTTGGCTGGCTATGCCTAAGTTTAAGCAATGTGATACAAAAACCTTCTTATCATTAACTATTTCTTCATTTACAGCTATATCAAACATGCCATGAGACATAATATCACTTAATTTATGTTAGTTTTTTGATATTTAAGCTTTCTTGTTGATCTTTCCCCTCGACTGCATTTGAAAGGCGAAATAGAATACGCAAAACATAAGAGGTTTTGGCGGGATTAAAAATATAATTATCCTTTCATTTCCTCTTATATCCAAACTTTTTATCGTATTCTTTATGGTCAATAACATCAAGAACAAATGCAATTATTTCTACTTCACTCTTCCCATCTGTTAATGTGTACAACATCCTCCAGAAAGTAGGAAGTTCAACACGGAAAAGGTTTGTGATTCCATACCTTCTTTTGTACTCTTCGGGGAAGAATTTCTTAGCAATCGGATCACCAAAATGAGGGTTTAACTTAATTAACTCAACTTTCTGATTTATTGCTCTGAGAATCATACGTTCTATTTTTGAAGTGGGAGCTTCTTTATTAAGATGTTTATAAACCTCTTCTGCTTCTGGAGACAGTTTTATTCGTATTATTTTCATAATTCAAGGCCTTCTTCAATTGCTTTTTGTAAATTTGGATTTGGGTTGTGTATCCATGTAATGCCCCGCATTGTTACTAGGATTTTGTTGCTCAGTTCAAGATACTCGAGAATAATTTTAAGGGTGTTATGATTTACTTGTTTTGGAAGTCTTCTCTTAAGTTCAGCAACGCTAATAACGCTCTCATCCATGTTTTTCAAAGTTTCTTCTACCATTATTACAGTGTTAAGCGTCGGAGAGTGTTTTAATTCTTGCATTTTGATCACTATTAGTTATTAACTTATAATTATTATGTATTAAGTAATATATAAACTTAATGGTTTAGAATTCAGCATGTATGGATAATTTTATTGAGACGTTCTAAATAATGAAATCGAATACGCAAAGAACAAGAGATTTTGGAGGGAATAAATGTTTAACCTTGTATCATTATGAAATATTATGAAATGGATTGCTATTAGTGGTAGTTGGAGAAAAACAAATAATTATATTCTGCGGGATGTAGAAGAGATAGTCAAACCGATACTGAAAGAAGATGGGGGAATCATGACGGGAGGTGCACTCGGAGTTGATTATATTGCAACTGAAACGGTTCTGGAAGAGGGTGATGCCTCAGCTCAACTTAGGATTTATCTTCCTATTTCTTTACAAGCGTTCTGTACGCACTATTGGAAACGAGCAAAAGAGGATGTCATCTCAGAAGCTCAAGCTAAGGCAATAACTTCGCAGTTGCAACGAGTTCATGAGTTAGCTCCGAACGCCATTATTGATGATACACCGTATACAGAAGCAAATGCTGAAAGTTACTATGCAAGGAACACAGATATTGTAAAAGCTTGTGATGTTCTTTATGCGTTTCAAGTAAATGACAGCAAAGGTGTGCAGGATGCTATAGATAAGGCCAAAAAATTAGGGAAAGATGTCATTGTAAAAAAATACTTTATAGACTAGCTCCAAATCAAGTAGAGTACGCAAAAAACAAGCGTTTCTGGAGGTATTAAAGGTTTAAAAATGTAAGGATTATAATTTAATTTATGTTAGACACAGAAGCGATAATTAAAACGTACAGAGGCTGGGATAAGTTAGAGAAGCAGAATGATATAGACATAATTGATTTTGATCTTATACCACCAATAGAAGGAGAGAAATTTGAGTCAAGAGAAGAAGTTTTAGAGAAATTAAGATATTTGCATAGCGAGATTAAACCAGAGAATAATCAAGAAGAATTTATTAAAGCAAAAGTTAATGCCTCTACTTATTTTCTTCGTGCTTTAATGGGAGAAGAAATACCATATTACGAATACGTAGAGAATATAACCGGTGTGAGACCTCAGATAATCCCAGAGCAAGATATACAAAAACAAAAACAAGTAATGGAAGCCCTCTTAAGAGAAGTAGGTTATAAACCTGACACAGAATCATTTGAACAATTTTCTTCAAGGATAAGAGTTTCAAAAGAAGAGGCCCGCCAACAAGTGAAAAGCTGTGAAGAAACTATTATACCAATTGTCCTAGAATCTTTAGGATTTAACGATCTGGAATTTCCTCATGAAGTTCGTTTTGTAGAAGAAAGAGACTACTGGACGGGATGGACATCAACAACACCTGAAGGATCATTTTTATTGCGGTATAATTTTCATCCTATTCACACGTGGTATAGGGGTGATATGGAAAATAGGACATTGCATGAAGTTGGAGGCCATTTTGTTCAAGCGGCGAACCTAAAGAAAGGCATTTCAAGAGGTGAAATAAATCCTGTAATAGGTGTTACAACAGTCCAAGAGCCTCATACCTTTGCTGGGGAAGGTATAGCAGATACAATTTCTTGTTTTCTACCAGAAGTAGAACAGGCTCTTTCTCTTTATGGATTGCTGGCAAGAGAACAAAGAGCAACTAGGGATTATTTGCAAAACAACGCTCATATCTGGGTCAACGAAGGCAGGAATCTAGATGAGTTAGTAGAATATATTTGCGATAATCATCCCTTCTCTACCGAAGAAAGAACCCGCATGAATCTTGAAAATTGGAAAACTAATCCTTCAAGAAAAGCTTACCACTATATTTATGGTATAAGCATTTACTTGCATCGCCAGTTCCAAGAAAGATTATCCCCGGACAAACAAAAGGAATATTTAAGGCACGCCATGTCAGGATACGAAACTCCCAGGCAATTAATGGAATTTGTAGATCAATTGGTTGAAAAATAACTCACTTGTTAAAAAGTTATGAGTCCTCTGTGAATTATAGTAAAATAGTAGAGGTTATTTCATCAGATATTGCGGCTGTCGACTGTTTAACATAAGGCACAAAAATTTCTGCTAACATATGCGCTCATCTGAAGTTCTTCACCTGCATTTAAAGTTTCTGCTCCTATTTTTCTTTATGAGTAACATATTTTTATCGTACAGATTTACTGGAGAAGATTCAAAAGAATTAGAAGAAATACTCACTAATATTCGAGATAGTCTGCAAAGTGCAGGACACAGCGTATTCTGCAGTTTTTGGTTGGATAATATCTTTAGAGGGAAGAATTTTACGACCGAGCAAATCTATGAATACGGCCTTCAAAAAGTAGATGAAAGCGAAGTATTTCTAGCATTTGTAAAATCCGCGTATCCTAGCAAAGGAATGAATATTGAATCTGAGAGGGCTATTGAAAAAAATAAGCGATACATATTAGTTATAAAGGAAGGTCTGGAATTTCCAGAATTCAGATATGCAGCTCACCAAGTCATAGAATACGAGCAATTGGACAATCTGTATTCCAAACTGAAAAATATTCAATAAGGCGGGTTCAGAAAATTGAATATAACGTATGCGCTTATTTATCCGGTTTTTGGTCAACGACCTTGGAATTTTCATGTATTGTTCAAACCTCACCCAAAAACGTGCCGTCTAAGAGATAGACCTTCTTCTTTCCTGTTATCAATTTTGCCACAGGTCCCAGGAACTCCCTATTTGATCCGACTCGCGAACGGTTTATTGGATAACCGCCTGAGAATGAATTGAATGGTGGCATAAGAATTATTTCTTGATTATGTTTTGGTTCTATTTTGTACTTCTCTTTAAGTTTGTCTTTGTCTATGTCTGCACAGAGCCAAATAGGTTCCATCCACCTATAACCAAGATTATTTTTGAATTCGAATTGCGGATGGCTGTGTCCTGAAATTATTGTTTTAGCCTTGAGTACATCTTTTCTTGGCCAGGTATGACCGTGGGCGAAATATGTATCTCCTTGTCGGAAGCCTGTGTTCTTGTGAAGCTTTATGCCATTCGGTAAATAGTTCTCTAAACCAGGATCATGGTTTCCTGGAACAATCTCTA
>JAHIRU010000095.1 GCA_018818465.1 Nanobdellota archaeon | reverse complement strand
TGTTCAGAAAGGCGTCGGCTGGATGCTGAAAGAATACACAAACTGCGATCCAAAACCTATAATAGCATTCGTGGATAAACATAAAGAAACTATGCCTAGAACAACACTGAGATATGCAATTGAAAAACTTCCGCAGGAAACAAAGAAGAAACTAATGGAGAAGTAAATGAAGAAAAAGAAAAAAGACAACAAGAAAGAAGAAAAAGCAACACTTGCTGTTGGAGCAACAGCAGCAACAGCAGGATCTGTTGGAGGAGTTCTTGGTGTTCTAGGTATTTGTGGATTATGCATTGTACCAACTGCTTTAGCTGGCGTGGCTTTAGGCAGTGTTATATTAGCAGTAATTATTGGTTTTAGCGGACCATTGCTGATAGCAGGAATGGTTCTTTTAGTAGCTAGTTTTATTATCAGAAAAAAACACAGAGAAAACTGCAAGGTGTGCAAAGCAAAGGTTAATAGAAAGAAAAACAAAATATAAATATGAGAAAAATCCCTTCTAAGAGAGTCATCCCTACACTAAAGAAAAACATTCTCGTTGATGGATTTCATATTGTTGTTGATCTGCAGAAAAGCAAGGGCAGCTACATGCACTCTGCGCTGGACGGCAAAAAGTATCTGGACATGTATTCATACTTCTCTACGCTTCCTATAGGACACAATCATCCTAAATTAAACAACAGAGAATTTGAAAAAGAACTTCTTGCAGCTGCAAAAGAGAAGCCTGCAAACTCTGATGTCTATACAGAGGAGTATGCTCGCTTTGTTGAGACGTTTTCAAAGTTTGCCAAGCCGCCTCATATGAAGCATCTCTTTTTCATTTCCGGCGGGGCGCTAGCAGTTGAGAATGCGCTGAAGACAGCGTTTGACTGGAAAGTTAGAAAGAATTTTAAGAAAGGTTCAATAAACGAAAAAGGTTCTAAAATCATACATTTTAGGGAATCCTTTCACGGTAGGAGCGGATACACACTGTCGCTGACTTGCACAAGCGATACAAAAACAAAACATTTTCCCAAGTTTGATTGGCCTAGAATAATCAATCCAAAGCTTCATTTTCCTATAACAAAGGAAAATCTTGAAGATGTTGAAAGAGTAGAGAAGAAAGCAATAGGACAGATAAGTAAAAATGTAAGAAAATATGGAGACGATATAGCAGGTTTAATCATAGAACCAATACAAGGAGAAGGCGGAGACAATCATTTCAGAAAAGAGTTTTTGCAGAAACTGGAAAAGATATGCAATAGGAATAATATAATGTTCATTCTGGACGAAATCCAGACAGGCTTCGGGACAACAGGAAAAATGTGGGCTTTTGAACATTTTGGGATAAATCCTGATATAATAGCATTCGGAAAAAAATCCCAGGTTTGTGGTATAGTGTGTTCTAAGCGCGTGGATGAAGTGAAAGATAATGTTTTCGAAGAGTCCAGCAGAATCAATTCAACATGGGGAGGAAATCTTGTCGACATGGTTCGTTGCAGACGCATATTAGAGATAATGGTTCAAGACAAGCTCGTGCAAAATGCTGCTACAGTCGGTGATTATTTTTTGAAGCGTCTCGAAGAACTTTCAGAAAATCATGAACAATTAACCAATGTCAGAGGACGAGGATGTTTTGTAGCATTTGAAATGCCTACAATCAAAGAGCGAGACGAATTCAATAAAAAATGCTGGAGTAATGGTTTAGCAGTTCTAAACTCCTGGCCAAAATCAATGCGCTTCAGGCCGTCATTAACAATCAGCAAAAAGGAAATCGACGAGGCGATTGAAAAGATGGATAAATCCTTTAGAAATTAAATTTAATTTTCTTGTTTTCTTCTAACTTAGCTCCGCGAAGTTTTTTTGCAGAATTGGTATAAAAACTAAAATCTTTCAAAAATTCTGGTTGTGATTCACCATACCAAGTTGCTTCATCAACACCGTTTTCAATTCTTAACAATTCTGATTTTTCAGGGAAATCGTCTCTACCTAGATGATCCAAATCAGAATCACATATTATCATTTCGTAAATGTCTCGAGGATTTGTAGGATTTTTTGTAGCCATAATCATCCTTGAAATAAAATTTATTTCACCTTTTGAATATCCAATTTTTGGAAGCATGTTAATATCTTTAATTGTTATTACAGTTGTCTCTTCATTATGTTTACTCCCAGGAACGTATATCAAATCATGAACAAACCCGGCTGATTTTAATAGGAATATTTTATCAGGAGAAACACGTTCTAATTTTCCATGAATTCCACACAAATTTGAAACATCTTGCATATGTTCAAAATTATGATAGGGTAGGTTTGGAGCAACTTCTTTAACAACATCTCCTAAAGTATATAACATTTTTCGATATTTAGATAAATTGTTTATTAAAATCATATAACTATATAGAATCAAATATAATAAGCCTTATTTTTATTCGAACAAGCACCTAATAGCCATTGTGGCGTAGCTGCCCTTTGGCAGCCTGAAAGAAACTTTGCATTTTCTTTTGCCTGTGTTAAGTTCATCTTTTTCTAATGTGCCTAATTCAAGCTCTTCAAGAGGCATCAACAAGTTTCTGTCAGCGCCTTTTGAGACCATTTCCGGGATTTCTTTGATTTCGAAATCCTCTTTCTTTACATCCTCCTTTGTCATGATATCATTTGCTATGAATGCTATCTCGTTTGGTATCTTTGTTTCATAGCCGATAAGAGGGATGTTTATATTTTCTATTTTTTCCGTCGGAACAATCAGCTCCCCTAGAACATATTTGATTTTTTTATGCTTGAATTTTTTCATATATTCGCTTGCAATCTTGTTCCACAAGAATGACTGGTAAGCATGCACGTATAGCCATAAAGTTCTCTTAGGAATCTTCCTCAATGCACCAATTGCATCATTAGGATATTGTTTCAAATGATCAAGGCATTCAGGCAACATTCTTGCAGCCTCCTTGAACTTCCTTTGAACAATAAGTTTTCCAACATAATGGTTGTCTTTTCTCATGCCAAACCTTTGTTCATCGAAATAGTTAGGAACCCATTTTACTTTTCTAGGTGATTTTACTGCATCAATAGCTCTCACAACTATTTCAAAGTCATTGGCTACGTGCGTAGAAAGATTAATTCTCTCATTGACACGACCCAGATAATTAAGCTTGATGTTGTTCAAATCAAGATTCTTTTGAGGACCACTTAATATTGAGATGTATTGTTCAGTTACAGCAACCCTGTCTTTCGATCCAGAATAATTAATAAACTTCCTTCTTTTACCAAAGGCATGTGCAATTGCACCAATTGCGTATTCTGTTGTGCAGTTGTTCTTCCATAGGGAATAGCAGGAATACTTCCCACCTTTGCCTATATGCAT
>JAHIRU010000094.1 GCA_018818465.1 Nanobdellota archaeon | reverse complement strand
TAATTTGAAATTCCGTGATAATGAATTAAAAGTATTTCTAATAGAAGCTTTAGAAGACAATGAATATATAACAAAATTGGATTTGGATTAACTGAACCGATAGACATTAAACTTTTTATAATGGTTGAGTGCTATTAATAACATATGTTGGATTATTTGACAAGTCTTTTAGGAGAAGAATACACGGTAGTTCTAGTAATAATGATAGCTTCTCTTATTGGTTCTAAAATAGTTCAAATGATTATTGTTAGATTTTTGCACAGATTAACTGCTAAGACAAAAACTGATGTTGACAACAAGATAATTGCTGCCATAAGCAAACCTATTATAATAACTGTTATTTTGATAGGTTTACAGATATCATTGAACATGCTTACTGTTCTATCAGATTATCAGTCATGGGTAAGCATGGGGTTCTTTATAATCTACACACTAATTGGTGCTATAGTGATATCAAGAATAGTGAGGATATTTGTTAGTAAATGTCTTAATATAAAGACAGGCGCTACAAACACGCCAAATCTTTTGAATAATGTTATAAGTATGCTGATTTACTTAATAGCACTGTTTGTAATAATGGGATATTTTGGCACTGATTTGACAGGCGCTATCGCTGCACTCGGTATCGGTGGAATAGCAATTGGCCTTGCTTTGCAGGGCACTCTTTCGAATTTTTTTGCAGGCCTGCACATTATTTCAGACAGGCCTGTAGTTATCGGTGACTTCATAGAATTGGATGCTGAAACAAAAGGCTTTGTTGAAAACATAGGATGGAGATCAACAAGAATAAGAACAATAGGAAATGTCTCCATAATAATTCCTAACGCAAAGCTTTCTGAGAGCGTTATAATAAACAACACTTTGCCAAGCAAGCCAACATCAATTATAGTTAAATGTGGTGTTGGATATGGTGAAGATCTTGAAAAGGTAGAAAGGGTTGTTGTTGATGTTGCAAAACACGTACAGAAAAACGTACTTGGTGCAGTTAAGGATCATGAACCTTTTGTGAGATTCAACAACTTTGGAGATTCAAATATAGATTTCTCAGTAATACTTCGTGCAGAAGAATTTACTAGCAAATATTTCATAACTCATGAATTCATAAAGGCCTTAAAGAAGCGCTTCGATAAAGAGAAAATAGAGATATCATGGCCTATGAGAAAGATAGTCAAAGGTAATTAAACCTTTAAAAGCAAGCGATACATATTCTTTTTATTGCATGATTATCAATAAAATATGACGACTTGCATTGGTTTCATGTAATCGTCTTTATAAGCATTAATTAATATAAAAAATGAATAGAAGTTGATTATATGACTGACGAAAAACCAAAAGAAGAGAAAGAGGAAACTCCTAAGGAAGAAAAGGCGGAAAAACAACCTAAAGAGGAAAAGATAGAAGAACAGGCTAAAACAGAAGAAGCTAAACCAAAAGAAGAGCCTAAGAAAGAGAAACCTGTGAAAAGGGAGTATAAACTAAACACGTCCTCAGAGAAGAAAAATCCTCTTATGAAGAGAATTGAATACATGATTAATGTTGTTCATGGTGCACAGGCTACACCTACACGAACTGATTTAACAAAGGAAATTGCTAAAGTGTTGAAAGTGAATGAAGATGTTATTCTTATTGAAAAAATATTTTCAGAGTGTGGTAAAGCAGAGTCAGTCGCTAAAGTCTTTGTTTATAAGGACAAAAAAGAAATACCTAAATACAAGCTGGACAAGATAGAAAAACGCACAAACAAGAAAAAGAAAGAGTGAAATAAATAAGGTGAAGATGAATGGATAATGGCAATAAATATACAGATGAACAAGAAAATTATCTTACTTTAATGACTAATTTTAAAAACACTTTAGATAGAATAGATCGTGTAATAAGATGGGAAGGCTATGAAACAAGAGGATACAAACAATCTTCATTAGAACATTCCTATCTATTAGCTTTATTGGCTGGAAAAGCTATAGAAATTGAAAAGGAAAATGGAATTTTAGATTTTAATTCAGAAAAAATTATTTTACATTGTCTTGTGCATGATTTTGGTGAAGGGACAGTAGGTGACATAACATACAAATTTAAGAGCGATCCATCAATAAAGCACATTCTGCCGGAAATAGAAAAGGAAGAAACTTCTGTTCAATTAAAAAAGTTGGAACCACTTTCAGATTTTTTATATAATATTTTTCAGCTTGATACAGATTCTGTAGAAGAAAGGTTTTTTAACGCACTTGAACGTCTAGATTACATGCTTTATGCTGTATCAGAATATTTTTATTATGATAATAAAGATTTTGTTAAGGTTTTTGTACGTCAGCATAAAAAATTAACAGACTATGGCCAAGAATTTATTAGCATAAATAAACTTTATCAACCAGTCATTCCTCTAGTTGAGAATGCATTAGAAGAGAATGCTGACTATATCAAAGAATCTAAAGCTGAAGTTGAAAAAACATCATCAAAACATATTACAAGAGTTTCAGACGCACTTAATAAACTTTTAGACGAGTGTTCTGAAAGTGAATTACCAGACGATGTATTAAGATTAGCGGAAAAAATAAACAATAGAAAATCTAAAGGAAAGAAAGACTCATAAAGTTAACAGAGTGAAAAGGTAATTGGCTATGAAATACGACTTACAGGGTTCCACGATGCAGATGCTTAATGTGGAGCTCAAAAAAGATGAAACCATGGTTGCTGAATCCGGAAGACTTGTCTACATGTCTGACAACGTAAACATGGAAACAAAGATGAAAGGCGGTTTCTGGACATCAGTAAAAAGAAAATTCGCTGGCGAATCATTTTTCTTAGTTCATTTCACGCCACAGGCAGGCCCTGGCACAATTGGATTTGGATCTGAATTCCCTGGCAAAATAATCCCTTTAAAGCTCAATAAAGGAGAGACTCTTATCGCACAAAAGGATGCTTTCCTCTGTGGCGATAAGGATATTAGTTTTGATGCAAGTTTTGTCAAGAAAATCGGCGCGGGATTCCTTGGCGGTGAAGGATTAATACTTATTAAAGTTCAGGGACCTGGACAGGTCTTTTTCAATGTTGGCGGCGAGGTTGCGGAAATTCCTCTAAAGAAAGGGCAGAAATTAAGGATTGATACAAGCAATCTAGCAATGTTCGATTCCAGCATGGATTATGATGTGGAGCGCGTAAAGGGTGTAAAGAACATGATATGGGGCGGTGAAGGATTATTCCTTGCCATAGTAACTGGTCCTGGACGCGTATGGGTGCAAAGCATGCCTGTTAGCGAGCTGGCTGGAAAACTTGCGCAGTATATGCCTCGTGGTGGCGGATCGTCAATCAATCTTAGCAAAGGGTCTAGCGGAGCTGCCACAGGAGCAGCAGCCGGAGCTATAATAGGATCAATGTTTAGCAGGAGATAGAATGGAATGTAATCAAGTTGCTCAGGGCATACCTTTCTTTTTACTAGGCACTCTTGGATTAGCTGCGCTTGCAATAGCAATCGCAATAGTTTTAATTTTCTCGCCTGTTATACTTCCATTCTTTTTAGCATTGTTCCCATTCTTGTTTGGGATATATGTAGTAATAATTGCTGTAATCGCCGTATGGATGGCTGTTTATGCTATAATGGGTTTTGGAGCAGGAATGTACTATTTTTTCTTCAAGAAGATGAAAATAAGCACTGAGCACAAGGGTTACACTATGAGCGGAACCAAGGAAGCAGGCCTAAGACAGAAAGGTTTAAGTACTTCAAAAACAAAGAAACGTAAAAAGAAGTCTTAATAGATAGCTAACACTGATTATATATAGCCATCATCGTAAAATTAAAAAATAAAACAGGTAATTAGATATGGGTAAAAAACAAAAGAAAGCAGTCAGAAAGGGAAAGAAGCAGAGAACTGGAAGAAAGCATGAATCATTAAAGACTCATAGCTATTATGAGATTCAGGGCTCTTCTGTTAGCAGAAAAAGGAGATCCTGCCCTAGGTGTGGCACTGGTACATGGCTTGCACAACACAAAAATCGATCATATTGTGGTAAATGCGCATACAGCGAACTAGATAAGAAAAAAGCGCCAGAAACTGCAGAGAAACCAAAAGAAAACAATGAAGAATCAAAGGTAGAAGAAACAAAGACTGATGAGCCAGCAGAAGCAGAGAAAAAAGAGTAACCATTAAAATCTTTTCTATATACTCTATATTGTGAGTATATATGGCATATTATCCATACGGGTTAAGAATACAAAACCAGCTTTTAAAATCCATTCATATGAAGAATCCTAGAATTTTTTCTAATCCAGCAGGAAACTATTTTGCAGAAAAGCTTCTAAAAGAGCTTTTTGATGACGGTTTTAAAAAAATTGAAACAGGAATCAAATCCTTTGCAAATACTGAAAAAAAAATTGGTTTATTAGAAAAACCAGAAATTGGTTATGCGTGTGTTGTTGGTTGTGCTCAAAATTGGGAACATAAAAAATCTATTGATGAAAATCTTGCAGATATATACAGGACAATAGAGATAGCAGATGAAAGTGGAGCAAAACACATAAGCGTTATTATTCCTTATCTTCCGTATTCAAGACAGGACAAATCTCATTTCGGAAATATAGAAACTGAATTTGCAATAGAAGGTGTTTCAGCTCGTTATATTCCCAGGCACCTGAAAGCTTCAGGAGCAACTGATATATTGACAATGGATGTTCATTCACAAAGAAGTATAATGTTTGCTAAAGATGCTGATATACCTCTTTATGATATAAGCTCCATACCAATGTTTACAAAACATATTAAAACAAATTATGGATCTATCATTGAAAGTAATTCTGTTATAATCTCTCCAGATGATGGAGGAATTGTTACATCTAAAGAATGTGGAGAAGTTCTCAGTTTACCTGTCATATTAGGAAATAAAATCCGTGATCATTCGAAGGAAAATGTAGTTGTTGCTGTAGAGTTACCAGAAGATATCAACGTAAAGGGCAAGTACATTTTCATATTTGAAGATATGATAGATACTGGGGGAACTTTAGTAGCAACAATAAAAGCTCTAGAAAATTTGGGAGTTGCAGGTGTTTACATTGTAGCTACACACCCTATATTTGGAGGTAAGGCGAAAGAAAGTTTAGGGAATCAATATTCTAATGGTACTGGACCTCTTAAGAAGGTGTTTGGTTCAGATAGTGTTTATCATAGCAATAATTTTGCAGAACAGACACCATGGTTTGATGAGATAAGTTCTGCTCCAATATTTGCTGAAGCTGTAAGAAGAATCTATAACAGAAAATTGTTGGATGGTCTGGTTACTAAATACTCAATCGTTTGATTCCTTCTTTCTTTTCATTTTAATATAGGCAGAGCCGTGTTTTCTGCCGGCCAGAAGGGCTTCAACAGCTTCCTGCGCGATTGCTATGCTCTCTGACGTACCGATGATTGATACGGTTTTACCATAAACTGAGACGTTTGTATTGCTTTCGTATTCAATAATTCTGCGTGTGGTGCCCTTGCGTCCGATCACGCGAGCCATGAGGCGTTTTATTGTCTTCTCGTTCTGACCTATGAGACTGATAACTTTCAATTCATAACCTTTGCTTAGAAGAACAAATGCTCTCATGGGCGAGAAGCCACGCGCTATTGCAGTAATAACATCACGTGCTTTCATCACATTGAACATGTCGCCTTCTATTTCTACATCTTCGTTGATTGTTATGCGGGTATTGGTGACTCTTTCTATCTTTCTTTTTACAAAACCATTTCTTCCTATAAGAATTGCCTTTCTTTCTCTAGGAATCAGAACAGTTTCGATCATAAAAATATCACTTTACATGTGGCCATGCTTTTTTAGCCAAGACATCTGTGTTTTGTTGTAGATCCATGCTATGTCTCCTCTTTCGTCTGATTGGACGCTCCATGGTTCGATTATGACTGCATCACCTACTGACATTCTGAAACGCCTTCTAAACTTTCCTGGCATTCTGCATATTCTAGTGTGGCCATCTTTACAGTTAATCCTGAATCTGCTTGCACCTAAGAATTCTTCCACAAACCCCATTACCTCTTTTCCACGCGGAAGTCTTACTCTTACAGGTTGTTCTTGATCATGTTGGCTCATAATATCAATTAATATCTAGAATAGTGCTTTATTAGTGTTCTGTTTCAAGTTTCCTTTTATATGGTGGTATTGGCGGTTTTGGCAAAGGTTTCATTGGCGGTTTTACGGCATCCTTCTTTATTTCCATATCGCCGCTCTTGATCCTTTTCAATGTATGTTTAGGATTTATATAGTATTCAGAAATGATTCTGCCAACTTCGTTCAGATCCTTTATTTGCTTTTCTACAAGCCAGTTCAGAATAAACTGCTTGTCTTCCAAATCCTTTTTTATGTCATTGTCAGACATGCCTGTGTAAAGCTTTATGTCATTCATTGCTTTGTATGATTTTGAGAATTTTATAATTTCATCTTTTGAAGCAATCCAATTGAACAAAGTGTTAAGCTCTATTTTTGTATCCTTAAGATCGCCGCTAGGTGAAAGCTCTGATATCTGCAGAACCCTTCTTATGTTTTTTCTTCTATCTCTATGCATGACAGCTATCAACTGCAAGCCACAAAGCATTGAAGGCGGTATTCCAATAGGCGGGTTAACAAGACGCCTGTAAGTTTCTTCTGCAGTGTTAGCGTGCACTGTAGAATAAACAGAATGGCCTGTGTGAATAGCTTCGAAAAGAACTTCAGCTTCCTTTGTTCTTCTCATCTCACCAACTATTACTCTGTCAGGTCTCATCCTAAGAGCATTGATCATTAAATGAAGCATTGTCACCTCTCCCTTGCCTTCTGGATTAGGAGGCCTTGTTGTAAGTGGTATCCAGTGCAGGAATCTAGGCAGCTGTATCTCTCTTGTATCCTCTATGGAGAGTATTCTATGATTAGGCGGTATGAAAGTTGTTAGACTGTTCAATAGAGAGGTTTTACCAGAAGCTGTGCCTCCTGCAATTAGAATATTTAATTCATATTGAATGGCTAGCCAAAGGAAAGCTGCGGCTTCTGAAGATATTGTTTTCAATTCTATGAAATCTGTTATGGTCCACGGCCTTCGTGCAAACTTTCTTATTGTGATAGTGTTGCCAAAAGAGCTTATTGGGAACAGTGTTGCGTTGGTTCTGTCACCAGTAGCCAAATAAGCATCCATTAGCGGATTTAGGTTTGTTATCTGCATTCCAACTCTTCTTCCTATAGCAGATGCATAGTTGTAAATCTGTGTCTCTGATTCAAGATTAATATTGGTTTTGAGCCAGCCAAGTTTTATGTGATAGACCCAAATAGGTTCTTTTGCAGAATTTATAACAATTTCCTCAAGATTCTCGTCATTCAGAACTATCTCTATATCGCCGAGTCCAAGAGCTTGGTGCAGAAGAGTGCCGAGTATAATTTTTCTTTCTTTTACACTTAATGTAGGTAACTCTTCTTCTATCATTTCCATGGCTTTTTTAGTAAATCTCTCTCTTAGTTCTTTGTATTCCCTTGGATCGACTATCTCGCTTGGTTCTATAATAAGCTCCTCTATCATTTTTTCTCTTATAGAATCCAATGCTGCTTGCGTTGCTTCCTCTAATTTTGGAAACGATACGTCATAAATAGGAACGAATTCCCCTGGTTTGTGATGTATGTTAACAGTTACGGGAACGCTATCAACTTCCATTTTGTATTTATTTATTTCATTTTTCATTTTTTCTCACTCTTTTTTCTGTGAGATCTTTTGAAAATAATCAGACCTATTGTAATGATTATTATTGGTATGATTACTATTAAAACTAGGTAAAGATTCTCAATTATTAAATAATTCTGAATTTGTGGTATTATTGGTGATAGAATATTTTTTAGAAAATTCAAAAGATCCTGAACTGAATAACTGTATTGTGTAACAGACAGCGTGTACAAAATCATTGCAATTATCAAAGCAGTAAACAATGGTATAGCAAGCTTTAATGGCATGAGATGTTTTTTTATGTTTTTATTTTCAAATGGTTTTTTAACAGGTTCGCTAGTTTTTTTATTAACAATTTTATTTTTTTCTGTTTTATCCTTTTCTTTTTCCTTTTCGTTTTTTCTTATCTTTTCGTTCTCTTTCTTCAGTTTTTCCATTTCCTTTTTCTTTTGTTCTTCTTTCTTTCGCTCCTGTTTTTTTCTATTCTCTTCTTTTCTTCTTTCTTCCTTAGTCTCATTTACTTTTACAATGATCGGTGTTTCCAATGTCGGTTCTCCCATTATAGGATAATGCATTGTTATAAGATTGTGATCCTCTAGAATTTTCCCCCATTCTTCTATTCTATTTTCAGAAACATTAAGCATTTCAGCTGCTTCAGTTAATCTTATTTTTTTGTGTTTTTTTACAATCTCTAACAACATATCAATGCCTGTGTGAATATGATCTGCATATTCTTTTATTCCTTCTTTTTTAACCACTTTTTATCAACCACCTTTTATGTTTTTGAAAACCATAAAAGTTCAATTCGTTAACTGATCCAAACCATACTTGGCAGCACTCTCAGAATCTATTTTAAACCATGAAGGCAGACCACGTACAGGGTCTCCATTATTAGTTTGACTTGAGAAGTATTTATAGGCTACGCAAGTTTGCTGTGATTTTATACCAACACCTGCCGAGCTTATCTCTGGGATGTTGACAAATGTTTCTAAACCGTTTGTTACCTGTGTTAAATCCTCTTCAAGTCTGTCCAAAATATCCGGTCCACTTTGACCTTCGAAATGAAAATAATATTTGTTGCTTAGCGCTGTTTTTATTGGCAACGACCAAGCAGAAAGCGTTGATTCATCCAAAAATATTTCATCAAATCCTAATTCCAAAACAGTTTCATTTATTTCATTTACAGCACCTGTTGCGCCAAGAACATAGCAAGAAACTGATGGTATTTCTATGTTTTCAGACACTACACCAGCAAACCCTGACACGCCTGCTGAATCTGTTGTAACCAATATCTTGCCTGATGGACTTGGATCAGAAGGATTAAATGTTACGTTACCAGAGCATTGGCCAGAAGATTGCGTGCCTATTACTATTTTTTTTGTGTAATATGGGTAAGGATATCTTGTTATAACACGGGAAATGAAACCAGCTGTATTTAATGGAAATATAACATCTTCAATATTTTCTACAGAAACTAAAACTTCTTTTTGCATGTTCCTGTCAATCTTTGCAATAGAGTGCTTGTCACTAACGTGGATTGTTAAATTAAGAGTTACTTTGAAATTAAAACCATCATAGTTTTGTATCTGCATATTATTGTAGTCAAGTTCTATATTGAAACCAACAGGAATATTCAGGATGCTTTCTTGCCAATCACCAAGCGTGTTGTTATGCATCAGTATGTGAGCATTTCCTTCAATACTGCCGTTTAACATCAACTCTTCTATTATTGAGATTGAATCTGTTAAAGGAATACCATCAATAACAACATCGTTTGTTGAAGCTAAGAGAGCTCTCTTTCCTGATATTTTTATTGCTCTTTCAAAATCGTTTTCCATATCCTTTGCAACATCATGTATTTGGTCTGCTATTATTTTTTCATACGAACCAAAGGTAGTTGTTTGAGTAAAATTAAAATAGAATATAAAAAACAGTAATAATGGCATTGCTATGAGTATGGTTATCAACGAGTACACTTGACCCTTATTCATATCATTAAACATATTATGCCCATACCCTTATTTCAAATTTTGTTGGTCCCCACAAAGACGGAACACCTGAAACGTAAAACGAATCGAAGCTTATATCAGATGTTATTTCTAAATCAATTGGATTTGTTTCACTACCATCATCATCACCTGTATCTTCTATAAAATTTATTTTGTCTAAAAGACGCATGAAAGCATCGTCTATAGAATCGTTTAGAGGATCGAAAATGTCAGACGGTGTGGAACCAACCTGTACATTGGATGAACCATCAGCAACATTATCCTGATCTGTATCATACCAGAGCGTGTATGTAGAACCTTTTGCTTTTGGGAATACATCACTATAGCCTTCTCTATCAACTTCAATCTTTACGGTGTATATCACTCTATTATCAGGCGAACCGCCTGTATAATTTGCTGCACTAACACCTGTACCAATTTTTAATGTGTTATTTTGAGCCGCCTTGACATAGTTTACAGGTATTTGTAATATGAAAGGGTCTCCCAATTCTTTGTAATCTAGATTATAATCATCTAGCCAGTGAACTCTTGCCCAATCAGACATGTCTTCATTTTTAACAAACAGTCTGTCTGTCCAGAATCTTGAAGAATATGATGTCACTTTTGCATCAACAACCTCTGTTGAATTAGGAACAAAGTACCATCCCTGTTTGGTTCCTGTTACGTTATCTGTTATAAGATCTTCTCCTGTAGATTCTCTCAGAGTTTTTGATTCAAATGTCAGATCTATTTCACCGTAACCAAATTCTTCCGCTATAGAAGTGTAATTGAATTGTATGTAAGAGTTGGAATAAAGTGTTGTATTCAGTGTTGTTGCATTGCCGTATACACGAACTGTTTGAGCATAATAGCTTGCATTCAATATTTCTTCTGCTATATCTTCATAGATAGCAGTTAATTCGCTTGTGTTGGAAAAATAATATTCACCGTTGCCGCAATCAGCTATTGCCTGCATGGTTTCTTCGTCCACATCGGACCCAAACCCAACAGCATAAACTGTAATATTATAATCCTGCCATGCCTCACATGCAGCATCTATGGCATCTTGTTTGGCCCTGGTTATGCATGCAGGATCATTGTAGCAAACATGATACGGAGTGCATTCAACATTGGCTTCACCATCACTCATCACAACTATTGCCCTGAACCTTGAGGTGTTGCTTTGGATCACCATCTTTTCACTGGCCTCTACGAGACCGCAGCATATACAAGTCCAGCCACTTGCTTCATATCTGTTTATCTCCTTCTTTATGGATGTTATATTATCGCTAAGGTCGTGGACATTCTCTATACTAGTGGCATAAGAAACAAGACCAATCCTGGTATTAGACATGTTTAATATTCTGTTAACAAAGGCTTTGTTGGCTTCTTGTGCTATCTCAAGTTTTGTGTAGTTTCGGTCTTCATAATAAACTTTATGTTGTTCTTCGTTGGGTCTCCAAGATGGACAATCACCGCACTCGGCATCCACACAAGAGTCTGTGAATATACATTCTCTACCGCTCCAACATCCCCAATCATTACAACATTTGTAACTGCACATCTTAATGCTGTCATTATGAACCCCACTGTCCCATCCCATACTGCCTGATACATCTGTAACAGAGAATGTATCTGCTCCTATTCTTCCATAGAGAAGATATGTTATATTTCTTAGACCGAATCTTATTGGAACAGTTTTGTTGCTGAGTGCACTATAGTCAAGCCCCCAGAGACTCAGATTATTTTCTATAGCCTGATCTGTTATGTTGACATGCCTGTGGGATGGATCACTGCTCTCAAATACTGTTGCATTTCCTACTGTAAGAAAAACTGTGTAATTACTTGTATAATCGAGATATACATCCATTGATTGTAAAGAACCAGGAACATAGAAAGAGGAATATAGATTTATTATACCATCAATGCCAGGAAAATAATATCTTTGTGATGCGTTCTGACCAAGGCTCTCTTCATCAATCGAGACCAGCTCTGAGCTGTCATATTTTATTTTTATGTATCCGCCGCCGATGTAGCTGTTTTCTGGCTCAGTGAAATTCAGAGTTAAGACGTTATTTCCTTCTACAAGATTAGAACAGCGAGAAGGGTTATACGAATCATTGCAAACTATCCACCTGTCAACAGTCATGTTATCAGTTCCTGTTATAGTTCTTGCATAGTCCCCGCAATCATTTCCATTCATATGCAAGGTGAAATTGCTTCCCACGTTAAGCTCCATATAAACTTCTTCTACATCATCAAAATCCGGAAGTGTTGCAATTCTTGTTATGTTGCCTTCACCAATATATCCTCCGAAATATGCAAACTCTGAAGAGAGTTTATTAAGTTTGGTTATGTACACTCTCGCCATGTATCCTGATGCAGGTTTTCCATGAGCATAACCAGATACAATTGTAGAAAGTCTTGCCACATAATTTTTGTCTGTCACATTCTGTTCATATATAACATCGTTTCCTAACAGAACCTGATAGCTTATTTTTTGCGGGAACAGGGAATTTAATATTTCACCTGTGAGATTTTGTGCATAGATATCATAACTGCTGTTCGGATGACTCCAAAAAGAACCAACTATGTCTAAGAAGGTTTTATTCATATCCTCTTCTATCAGTATTCCTCTGTTTCTATAGTCCTGCACTATTGTAAAGTTTTCTACTGAAGACATCTTCATCTGTTCAACAACATTGAGCATGTCCTTTCCAACATAATAGAATCTATGATACCTAAGTTCTGCTGAAGGAAAAATAAAAGTCAAACTTAGCATGAAGAAAGATAGCGTCAACAATATCATTACTGCTACAATAGCGTCTAGGGATAAAATAAAACCAGTCCTTTTTCTAGAAAAGCTCTTTTTATACATTATTTAATTATACAATTCGCTGGATTAAATAATTCTCTTATCCAGAAAGAGTTATCACAGAAAATAACCAATTCATTCCATAGAATCCAGCAAGTGCTATAGCTACATTTAATATGATTTTACCGATAAGCGTCGCCATAAAGAATTTCTTGATGTCATAGTTTATCATTCCTGCTAGAATTCCTATAACATCATCTGGTAAAGGTGTTAATGCAAAAACTATAATTATTATGAATGCTCCGCGTTTTTCTACCCAATTTCTAGTCTTTATCAAGAGATCGCCATATTTTCTAGCTAATAACTCTCTTCCACCCATTCCTAATCCATAGCCAGTTAGTTCACCTATGGCAGAACCTAATCCAGCAAATATGCCAACAGCCCAAGGATTCAAGAAACCGCCTGCAGCAAATACAACAATGAAAGCAGGTATAGGTAAAATTATGCTAGCACTGCCAACCAATGAGATAATAAACACTCCAAAATAGCCCATTACTTCAACTGTTCCCTGAGCCCATACAATAAACTGAGAAGTCGTATTTACTAAATCTACCATAAGTTATATTTATTTTATGAATTTAATATATCGATTGTATGCCAACAGAAACTAAAACCTTTAGTGTGGAATCAGGGCATGACACGGATATTATAAACATAACAGGTCAGGTCTCAAAAGCTGTTGCAGAATCGAAAATAAACTCAGGAATAGCTACAATTTTTGTTACAGGCTCTACTGCGGGTGTAACGACAACCGAATTTGAACCTAAT
>JAHIRU010000093.1 GCA_018818465.1 Nanobdellota archaeon | reverse complement strand
GGATCATATATTTCATAAAAGAGTAGAATATAATCATCCAGTTCTCCCTTAGCGTATTCAGTTGGATCCTTCATCTCTCTGAACCTAGCTTTGTTGTCATCAATAATGAATCCCCTTAGAGGATGTTCTCTATGTCTTATTTCAATTAGATTTTTCCCTAACTTTTCATTTATTTCTAAAACCTTCTTTATGTTTTTCATGCTGTCAATAGTAACCCTTGTCAATATCTTTATTGAGACGTTATTCTCAGCCATCTCTTCAAGAAGATCTGTTATCTTTTTGCCGCCTTCATCTAAATTTATCCATGAGAGATTTCCTGAAAAACTGAGAACCTGTTTCTGCGCACTCTCTAAATAATCCTTAAGAACATCCTTAACTTTTTCATTTTTTACATTAATCATCTTAGCGTTTCTTTTTGCATCATCGACATACTGGTAGATATCAAACGGAGAAAAATCCATTTTCTTGCTGCGCTCAATTTTTTTGAGCAGCTTTTCCTGGAATTCAGAGGAATGTATCTTCTCTATGTTATTCCAATAAACTATTTTCAATGCGCCGCGTGTACCTCCTCTGAATGTTCTTACAGAAATGTTTCCCTTCTCTTTTGATATGGAATCTACATACCTGTCAGCTGTTCGCCAGTTCTTAGAAATTAAATTTGCTACCTCTTGTACAGTTCTAGGCTTCAAATAAATGAAATCATTTATCTTTTTAGTTATCTTAGAGTCTAACATTCAACACTTAATTATCTTTAAGATTTAAAAGTACAACACAGTGTATAAATTCTGTCATTAATTCTGATAAAAAATACAACAGTATTAACATTACAGGAGGGATTTTATGGCTATGATAGATATTCACGAATACAGTTTTGTTGTTAATAAAATGAAAGATTTTTTCCTTTCAAAAGGATTTGTTGAAGTGCCTGTACAGTCGAGGTTATCAATTTTAGCAGCATGCGAGGATCCTGAAACAATCAGCAAATTCGAGTTTGGTAACATTATTTGGCCTCTGCCACAGACAGGGCAGATGTGGTTGGAATATGAGCTGTTGAAAAATCCAAACACATTCGGAGTGTTTTGCATTTCAACAAGCTATAGAAACGAGCCCAATCCGATAGAAGGCAGGCACGAAAAAGTCTTTCCTATGTTTGAATTCGAAAGCCGCGGAGGCATGCAAGATTTAATTAACTTAGAAAAGCAACTTCTAAAATTCTTAGGCTTCACAAATCATATAAAAGAGATAAGTTACACAGAAGCTGCTCACCATTATGATACAGACAGCTTAGAAGCAGAGCATGAAACAAAGATGACAGCAGATTTTTCTCCGATAACATTCTTAACAGACTTCCCGTTTGAGAGCCATCCCTTCTGGAACATGAAACAGGTTGATTCAAACATATTTGCAAAGGTTGATGTCATTCTTCATGGAATGGAAACAATTGGCAGCGCAGAGAGAAGCTGCAATGCAGAAGAGATGAAAAAGAACTTCTACGGAGTAAGCAACGGCCAATACGCTCAAAAACTCTTTGATTTATTCGGCAGGGAAAGAGTAGAGCAGGAACTAGAGCAATATCTAAACTTGAGCATGATGCCACGCTTCGGTGCAGGTATTGGTGTAACCCGCATGATTCGAGCCATGAAAATGGAAGGTGCATTGAAAGAAAGAGCAGCATTGCCGCTCCAAGCGGCATAAATTTATTTTTAAACCTAGAATACTATTTCTTACCATGAAAGCCTTTGTAGCTAGCTGTATTGTAGGCGTATTTGCCTTCAATGAAGACGGAGAACTCATAGACAAAGTTCTATTCCCAAAAAAAGTGGAAGAGGTAGCAGAAAGGCTTTCTAAAATAAAAGAAGGCGATCTTGTTAAGGAAGAGCATAAATTAGTGAAAGCTCTTTCAATGGCTGGTTACGATGAAATTGTTTGGTCAAAACATAGCGATGTTAGTGGTGTTAATACAGTGTTTCAGAAAAGCAATTTAGGTGATGATAAACTACAATCAGAGTTCAGAGGCTATGCAATAAAATTTAAGTGGGCAAACACTCAGGCAGAGATAAATGAAATTCTAACAAAAGTTAATATTGCGTTGACCAAAACAAAATTGCGCGAAGTTAAGAAGGATAAAATCATAATGCAAGCTATCAGTTCATTGGATGAATTGGATAGAACAATTAATATTTTCTCAGAACATATGAGAGAGTGGTATGGTCTTCATTTTCCTGAGATGTCACGTCTAGTTAGCACCAATGAAAAATATGCAGAAATAATTACAGCAAATGGTAAAAAATTTAATATTCCTGATAAAAATCTTAACAAAACCGCAGAAAAATCAGGTGGTATGGATTTTAGTGATGAGGACATAAAAACAATACGAGCGTATTCCAAATCTATTTTAGATATGTTCAAATTAAAAGAAGAGGTTACGAAATATATTGAAAATGAAACAAAAAATGAAATGCCAAACATTTCAGCTATTGCTGGCCCACTTCTTGCTGCAAGACTTTTGCAATATGCTGGCGGACTGGAAAAAATGGCAAAGATGCCTGCATCAACTATCCAATTGCTTGGTGCTGAAAAGGCTTTGTTCAGACACCTACGTGGCGAAGGTAAGGCACCAAAGTTTGGAGTAATATTCGGACACCCGTACATTCAAAGGGCAGACAAAGACAAAAAAGGAAAGATTGCACGCCTTATAGCATCCAAGCTTTCATTGGCTTCAAGATTTGATTTCTTCTCAAAAACAGACAAGAGCGCAGATCTAAAGAAAGAATTGGAAGAACAGGTTGAAAAAACTCTGAAATAAACTGCACATTCTACATGAATATATGTTACATATAACATAACTTCTGATATCTGTAACATAATATTATGATACATATAACATAAAATATGTTATTTATAACAGAAACCCTTATAAATCATGAACACGAATATCAAACATGACATCAGAAGAAGAGCATAGAAAGAACATAAAAGAGCTTCTTGAAGATATAAACGAGAAGATCAGAAGCAACTTAATAGTAGAAAGACAAAAATTGATAGGTTTTTCTACATCAGAAATATCTTGCAATCTGCTTGCCTTGCTTCTTCATAAGAAGAACCTTATATCTCCAGGATTCAATGTGAACCATAGGTTCTTTGTTTCTGAAAAGACAGCAAAGGAAAGATTTGATTTTGATTTTCCGCAGAAAAAGAAACTGCTAGATCTTCTTGTGGAACAGGAGAAATGCAGGACACTCTTATGCTACGGAAGAGAAAAAGAAAAGAAACTTGTTGAAAAATCAATAGAAAATATGAATAAAATAAAGGAAATTGTTCAAGAAATAATAGGTGAGGATTTATGAAGAATTTGTTCCCTTATATTTATGATTATATTTCTGTTCTTTTCGAAAACATTGAAATAAAAAGAAGTGTAAAGAAAGTGATACTTTTCGGTTCTGTTGCAAGGGGGGAATTTGACAAAGAAAGTGATATTGATGTTTTTCTTGAAGTGAGCTCAAGTCTTGTAGAAAAGACAGAGAATCTGGTAAGAAAATCTGAAAAAAGATTTTCTCTTATTTCAGAAAAAAAATGGATTCCACTGAGGATAAAAAACCCCATAAAAACTATCGTAGGCGATTTGGAAGAGCCAAGATGGAAAGAGCTTAAATTGGAAATAATAAGTTACGGAATAACACTCTATGGCAAATTTGAATCTCTGCCGGAAAAATTAAGCCATCATGCACTTTTCACTTACTCTCTTTCCGGATTACCTCAAAAAAGAAAGATGAAGTTTCTAAGAACATTTTTCGGCTACAGAATAAAGAAGAAAACGAAGTTGTACGAGCAAATAGGTATTGTCGAAGAGATTGGAGGAAAGAAACTTGGCTCAAATTCAATACTTATTCCTCTTGAGAAATCCAGAGACGTCCAGAAATTCTTTAACAATTTTAAAATCACACCAGAAATTAGAGAAATTTGGATGAAATCTTAAAATCCTAAAGTAATATATTCATACTAAACCAATTATAATCTAGGTGCATAAAATAGCAAGAAAAAGATCAAAGAAAAAGGTTCCTCTTGGGTTGGAGAACGAGCAGAAAATATTTGTATTTCTTTTAGCAATGATATTCATGCTTTTTGTCGGTTTTGTATCCTATTCAGGCACAGCAGAGAACATTGGCATGGGATGGGGAGCTTTGATTGAAACTGATGAAGCAACGACCCAAACATCAGGTCTTGATGATTTTCTTAAGGCTAATCCAAGTACAGTTGATATAACAATCGATTTAACTGAAGGAGCTCCACAGATTTTTGTTCCACCCAAAGACACACACTCATATATTTCTACCTTTGGAGATGATGGTTCTAAAATATTAGATTCCACTTTAGCTGCTTCTCTTAATCAAGCAGGAATTTCCTTTGTAGAACAAGATATAGAAAATTATATGTCTGATAATGAAATCAGTTTGCTTTTTTATTATTCTGGTACTCGTAGAGGTGATGAACTAAGTAGCGCGGTATCAAAAGCAGGTGGTGAATTTGGTCGTGCCTTGATAACGCAACCTGTTTTTTCTGCAACAATTTCACAAGATCAAATCAGTACTTTTGTTTCTTCAATAAAACAATCTTTATCAATAAACAAAATTGAAGTTAACTCCAAATTTTATGTAAATCTTGATGAAAGCGTTCCGATGATGCTTTCTGAACAAGAAAGAACAGACTTGGAAATTAGATACGGGCCAGTTGACGGTACAGGAGTTAAAATTGCAATTTTGGACACAGGAATAAACAAAGACCATTCCGATTTAGATGATTTAGATGACAACCCGTCAACTACAGACCCTAAGGTCATTGCTGAAGCAGACTTTACAGATGACGGTTTTGTTGACGACTTAAGTGGTCATGGTACGCATTGTGCGTCAACTGCTGCAGGAACTGGCGAATTATCTGGTTATCAATTTGTAGGCGTGGCTCCACGAGCTCAACTTTTGAATGGAAAAGTTTTAACTTATAGGGGTTATGGTTATGAAGATTGGATTGCTGCTGGCATAGAATGGGCAACTGATAATGGAGCCGATGTAATCAGCATGAGTTTAGGCGGTCCTCCTGGTCAGGATTTAATGAATTCAATGATTCAATATGCAGTTGATTCAGGAGTGGTAGTAACTGTCTCTGCTGGTAATGATGGTTCTCATTTTACCATAGGAAGTCCTGGAGACTCTGAAGAAGCAATCACTGTTGGTGCGGTTGATAAAAACAAAATAAAAGCAAGATTTAGCAGTGGTGGACCAACCGAAAACATGCTTGTAAAACCAGATGTTATGGCACCAGGCACCACCACTTATTCTTATAGTGGTGAAAAAATTGGAATTTGTGCAGCAAGAGTAAAAGGAGGCGATATAGAACAGTATTATATTGAGCATTATGGTTTAGACTATTTCATTGAAAACTTTTTAGTTCCATGTGACTATCCAAACGAGCCAGAAACTTATGATATTGCTGAGTATTGGGCAATATCAGGTACTTCAATGGCAGCACCCCATGTTGCAGGTGCAGCAGCATTGTTAATACAAATACATCCTGATTGGACTCCTGAGAGAATAAAGAGCTCAATGGTTAATTACGCAGAAGATTTGGGTTATGATGTTTATTATCAAGGAGGCGGATTTGTTAAAATAAAAGATGCTGCTGAATCAGATTTGTTTGTCTCACCCAGTGTATTGAATCTTAATAATCATTTATCTAATTTTGATTTCTCATTTTCTATAACAAATGAAAAAAATGTTCAAAAAGGAATCCGAATAAAACATGATGTAGGTTTATTAGAAACTCTAACAGGAGTAAATTATAATATAATGCCATTTCTTCTAAACCCTGCCACAGAATTTTGTTTGTCTGCTGGGAACCAGCAGACAATAAATGGCTACGCAGTTATATCTTCTTTACCGATGGGATATTATGGCGGCAAGATTTTTGCCGAAGTTTATACTGATTGTAATTTTAACCAAAAAGAACGAGAG
>JAHIRU010000011.1 GCA_018818465.1 Nanobdellota archaeon | reverse complement strand
CCACAAGTAGCTGTACTTCGCCTTGGCAATAGGGCTTACAGAGATCATAGAATATCTACGCATTGCTGCCTTGTTGCACGTGCTTTTGGTGCGAGCGAGATTGTTTACACTGGTCAAAAAGATTCTGGCATGGAAGCCACTGTTAACAGAATAAACAATAGATGGGGTAGTTCATTTGTTGTGCGACATGCAAAAGGTTACAAAGAAGTGATTAAGAAATGGAAAGCTAAAAAAGGATTTGTGGTTCATTTAACCATGTACGGTCTTCCCTTCCATAAAAATATGAGAAAAATACCTAAAAATAAAAACATATTAATTATTGTTGGTGGAGAAAAGGTTCCTGCAGAAGTTTATGAATTAGTTGATCTAAATATAGCAGTTACAAACCAACCACATTCAGAAATTGCAGCATTAGCTTTATTTTTAGACAGGTATTTTTCCGGGAAGGAGCTGGATAAAAAATTCACAAAAGCAAAACTAAGAATCGTTCCTCAGGAAAAGGGTAAGAAAATTCTAAGCAAATGATTGAATATACTAAATATTTTATATATGGAATTTCTTTTTATAGAGAATTTCAAATGCATAAATATGTCAGCTGAAATCATAAGAATAGGAAGATATCAGATGGAAATTGAAAGAGGTAAAAGCGTTGCTATAAACAATAGTAAAGGAGTAATTTACACCGGAAAGTGGTACGATACTCTAAATGATTTTTTTGATAAAATAACACCACTTCCAGACCATAAAAAAGAATATGAATTACAGCTAGCTTTTGATTTGCCTACTATTTAACAATCCTCAAATCAAAAACAGAAATGAATTTATCGTTCTCTAGAGGGCTATCCTTAAAGTAGTGTAGATGTGTCGGGCATTTGCAATCACTTGAACCGAAACCTTTTATGTGTCTATCCTCACTTACACTCTTAACAATATTGCTCACTTTGCATTCTATTTTTTTGTTTGTCTGTATTGTTTTGACAGCGACTATATCTGCGTAATCAAGAAAATAATCTATATTCCAAAATTTCTTTTTGTTTTTTGATTGGTGTCGATGAATCCTTGATTCAAGACTTTTCATCCCTGAACCAACATAACAGTAGAAACCCTTTGGGAATTCGTATTCCTTTTTTCTGATACCGACTGGTATCTTCACATCTTTGCGCAATGCAAGGACAAGACAGTAAATTCCTTTAGACATAATATTTTTAAGTGTTTAAACAAATAAATAATAAGTGATATTATGAAAAACAAAGAAATGTCTTATTTAATCGCGGTTTTTGCTATAATAAGCATGTCTTTAGCTATTTATATCGTAGGAGATGCAACCATTGGAAAATCAACTTTTGTTATGCAAAGTACAGTAACTTCGAGCGCAATACCTTCTATACCAAATGAATTTTATCCAATGGAGAACTTGGGTCCAACATCTGTGGAAATTTCAGGCACAATAAACGGAGAACCTATAGCAGGAACGGGGCAGATGATAGAAGATCCAAGAACAAGCACAGCAATAACTACTATAACATTCACACAGACCCCACCAACTTGGCTAATCCCTATGAAAGGAAAATCTTGGAAATCTAGACATCATCCAAAAAATCCTGGGGAAATAGGACCTGATACAATGAGTTTAAATGAATTGAGTCCAGAAGGGTATGACTTTGAAACCAGAATAACTTATACTGGATACGAAGGAGCTATAACATCCTTTGGTAGTGTAAGGCCTGGTTCTTTTGAAGCGACCTTAGGAGGAACATACTTAGGTCCAAATAATGTAAATGTTATAGGCATATATCCAGCATATGAATATTTCTGGTCAACTGAACCAGGTGTTGTTAAATCTATTGTAACAGAAACATTGCTTTTAGATGATGGAACAAAAATGAGTTTAACTGAAACAAAAACATTTAGATTGTTAAATAGAAATGCCATGCTAACTAAAGACCAGTTATTGTTGATAAAAACAGAAGCATTAAACTATAATGAAGATACAAAGACAATAAATCTAGTAACAAAACCGATTATGATGAGTTATGATTATATACCTTCGATTATTTTCCTTTCGACAGGTATATAATTTTCTTTTTTTTAACAAAAATAGGTGATTTGATAACAATATGAGCGAAAAGTTTAAATACTAGTAAATTAACTACTTATTAGTGATATATTAAGGTTGATATAATGCAAAAAAAAGAAGCTCAAAAAAAAACATATGAATTGTTTCCTGCGACAGAATTAGACATACCTAGAATGATGGAAATAGATAGTCAAAACATGAAACAATATAAGATGCTCTATGAAAGCGAGTGGAACGATGAAGAAGAAATAGAAATAATTAAAGAAAATATTGAAAGAGCTAAAGTTTTGGTTTATGATGATGGCATTATTGGATATTTTTATTGGTCTGTTGATGGGACAGTCGCTTATCTAAATTCTATGCAACTTGATGAAAAATATCAAAGAAAGGGCATTGGAACTGAATTAATTGAGGTATTTGAAGCCGAAGTCAAAAATTCTGAACTAGAGTATGTTGAACTTACTGTTTTTAAGAGCAATCCTGCAAAAAATCTTTACGAAAGGAAGGGATATCTTGTTTTAGAAGAAGACGGTCCAGATGCTATTGTAATGGGTAAAAAATTAGATTACTAAATCACTTGTTTTAAATATTTACATATTCTATTCAATTCACACTTTTCACATTTGGTAGGGGGGATTAACTGCTCCAATTTACTTTGAGAAAGCTTAAGCATGCTATGCGGGTCTGCAGCTTCTCTGAACAGCGCTGCAGAAGCGCGAACCATGTTCTCGTCGCGTGCGCATTGCGAGAGAAAGCAAGAAATAAGCGTGCGAAAAGGGTCTCTGTTCTCAAAATGAGAACTGTAATAATTCTCCTCTAGAAACGAGACTATTCTATCAAATTTGTTCATAGAATAAAATTTGAGAGCAGAATAAAAAGCTTTAAATACATAAGCTAATTGATTATTAGTGATATTATGGATTTGACAGCTGTTATTAAGAAGGGTGAAAAGCAATATGTGGCTTTGTGTCCTGAAGTGGACGTAGTCAGCCAGGGACATACAATAGAGGAATCAATAAAAAATCTAAAAGAAGCTGTTGAGTTGTATATAGAAGAAATGGGTCTTCCTGAAGGCGCAGGTACCCAAGAAATGCTAGTTACTAGTTTTGAGGTTGATGCAGGTGCCAAAACTGCCAGTTCTGTCAGGGCATAAAGTAATAAAAGCTCTGAGTAATGCTGGTTGGAAACAGTCAAGAATAAAAGGTAGCCATGCAATTTTAACCAAAGTCTTAGATGACCAGAAAATAGCGCTTGTTGTACCGTTACATAAAGAAATTGACAAAGGAACAATCCTTGAAATTGTCAGACAATCCAGACTAAAAAAAGAAGAATTTTTGAGTTTGTTTTAGATTTTTTGGTTTTAAATCTTACTCCTCAACTCTAGGTGCCAGAATAAAGCTCAGTTTCATTTTATCCAAAGCCTTGAAGTTTATTCTCAACGGGAAGTCTGTGCCGAATTCAAGCGTTGTCTGTTTTGACATCTTGCTGGCTTTGATCATTTTTTTCAGATAATCTAGAGGATATCTGGAACGTATAGCCTGTTCAACTTCTAGGACGTGTAAGCCAGGTTCTCCTTTCTTCATTTCCAGTTGTGTTGATGAGACATCGCTCCTTGCAGATAATTTGAAATTGTCAGGTCCTGCTTCAAAGATAACAGAATCTCCTATAACATCAGCATCAGATATTCCTTCCTCAATTATGTCAGAATCCAGTTCTATTTTTCCAACAAATTTTAATTGATCTACTGGAGGCTTTTCAGAAGTTATGTTCAGAACAGGTATCTCAAAAACTCTCTTACCTCTGCCTTCTACAATAAACTTCAACTTATTTCCACCACTGAATTCTATTGTCAGTCTGTCCTTGCTTCCTATCCTTTTTATAACAGAAACAAGATTTGCAAGATTCAGTCCAATGCTCTGCTCTTCCTGTATTTCAAACTTGTCAAAAGCTGAGGAGAGTAACTGATAATCAATAACAGCCACCATTGTCCTGTCAGGCGTTAAGACAGATATTCCGTTTTGATTGAACTTAAAAACAGCCTCATCAACTATTTCAGCCAGTATAGGAATTGAACTTTTTAATACATCAATATCAGACATTGCTACTTTAAACATCAACTACACCTCCAATTGTCTCACTCTTTTTAATAAATCCATATCAAGTCCTGACATGTCTTGCATAAATTCACCATGAATCTCAAAACCACTTTCCATAGGCACAACTCTTCCAAAGACTCTCACAAATTTGCCAATTTCTGTGTTAACAGCCTCGTTGAATATTATTTCAGTCTTTCCTGTACCATCATCCATTACAAGAGTTGTATCTTTTTTGTCAACAACAATTCCAAGAAGCCTCAAACGAAGATCATCTGATTTTATCTCTGAAATTTGTTTTTCTACTGCAGGCAGTCGCCTTCTGTCAAAACCGAAACCAGAATCCACTTCTTCAACCATATAAACTTAATAATTGTTAAATTTAAATTATTGATATGATCAGAACATACAGCCATGAGATTAAACCTGGCAAAGTCCTTGCTATGGGATGGGTAGAAAACATAAGGATAATGGGATCTCTAGCCTTCATAACACTCAGGGACAGAGAGGGCTTGATGCAGGTTACGCTAAAAAAAGGTGACGTACCTGATGAGTATTTTGAACTTGTCTCTAACATGAACAAAGAGGACTGCATCTCAGTTCACGGAGATGCAAAGAAATCCTCTCATTCAAGACTTGGAATAGAGATCTACCCTGAGAAAATAGAGATTGTCAGCAAGGCTGAAACACCATTACCAATAGATACAGGCGCTGTAAAGCACACGCTAAAAGACAAGAGGTTTGATTACCGTTTTCTGGATATGCGCGATCCAAAAATACAGGCAATATTCAGGATAAGAGATGTTATTTTTACCAAAATGAGAGAGTATTTTGAAAACAATCGCTTTATAGAAATTCATACACCTGTCATACAGGCAGCAGGCGCTGAGGGCGGTGCTACCCTATTCGGTTTCAACTATTACCAGCACAAGGCTTTCTTGCGCCAGTCGCCGCAACTGTATAAACAGATAATGATGGCGTCTGGTCTTGACAGAGTCTATGAAATAGGTCCTGCTTTCAGAGCTGAAAAGTTTCACACACGCAGGCATGTATCAGAATTCATATCCGTGGATTTTGAACAGGCGTGGATAGAATCAGAAGAAGACGTAATGAAAACATTAGAAGAGATGGTGCATCATGTTTACAAGGGCGTCAAAAAGGACTGCAAAACAGCCTTGGATATTCTTGAAATTGATCCAGAAATACCAAAGCTTCCTTTCAAGCGCTTTACTTATGATGAAGTCTTGGAAGCGCTTGCAAAAAGCGGAACCAAGATAAAATGGGGAAGCGATCTTGAGGATGCAGATGAAAAGAAATTTGGAGAGATCGCCAAGAAGAAAGGGCATGAATGGTATTTCATAATCAAATATCCTGCAGAAATGAAGCCATTCTACATAATGGCAGAACAGGATGGCAAATACTCGCGCGGATTTGATTTGGATTGCAAAGGAATGGAATTAGCTTCAGGTGGTCAGAGAGAACATAGAGTCAACAAGCTTGTTGAAAGAATGAAAGCTGCAGAACTCAATTCAAAAGATTTCAATTTCTACATTGATGCATTCAAGTATGGTATGCCACCACATGCGGGGATAGGACTTGGTGGCGATAGATTAGTTCAGCAAATAGTCGGCATGGAAAACATAAAAGAAACAATTCTTTTTCCAAGAACCCCAGAAAAAGTCACGCCATAAAGCTAAGACGACTTTAGCAATCGGTTTTAGTCGTCAACTAACATTTTCTGCAAGTTATATAAACTTCTTGAAACAATTATAATTATGAGAAAGGCAGCATTTCAAATGAGTTTAGGAATGATTGTTGCATTAGTTTTTGCTGTTATTCTTTTAACAGTTTCTATAGCGTGGATAAACGATGTTTTCGATGACATAACAGGAGTAAGCAAGCAAGTTACTGATATCGCAATGCAAAATTTATTGGATGATATGTCATCTAGCGGCAAAAAAGTGGGCATAGCTGCTCCTGATTTAACAACATGGAAAAGAGGCGATACAGGAAGCTTTGCTATAGGCGTAAGAAATGACGATCCAATACAATCTAAGGTTTATAGAATGAAAATTTATTGGGATTATTCGACAGAAGATCCAAGTAAGATACCAAGTGACCTACAAATAAAAGAAGTTGAAAGAACTTTGGATTATGGTGGAGGAACAATTTTCAGGGAAGCTGGTGGTTCTAATACAGATTTAGTGAAAGTGACAATACCAACTACTGCTATATCAGGTGCGAGTTATCTTTTCAGGGTAATTGTTTGTAAAGATATTGCACAGCCATGCGGAAAGCTTACCGATCCAGCAACAGTAGCTAACGTGTATGGAACTGATCAATTTATAATAAAAGTTGCTTAATTCTTCCAAATATTTAATCGCTGATAGACATATTATTAAACATGAACGTGGGAATGGTTTTTGGTATAATTTTTGCCATAATTGTAATGGGTTTCGTTATTGCATTTGGCTTGCCAATGATAATGTATGCAGTTTGCGCTCAAGAACAGATTAAAATAAGTTCTACACTTAATGATTTCGAACAGAAAGTGAATGAGGTTTATTCGTTTTCAAGGGGTTCTGTGCTGCCTTATTCACTAAGTTTTTCCGGCAGCAAAATATGTTTTGTTGATTATGAAAATCCTGGTGCATCTTCATCAACATGGGCTGCGCCAGATAGTGCTGTGCAGGGTTTGATAAGAGGACAAAATTACACTATTTGGTATTCGCATTGCAAGGGTGAAAGCGGTAAAGAAATAGAACATCTTAATGTAGTGGATAATTTTTGCTTCCTTGGTAGTGGAAGAGTTTATCTTGAAAACATGGGGACATATGTTGGCATTTCAATATTATCATAAGGATTTGTTATGAACATATTTCAGGTCTATAAAATAATTCTGGGTTTGATAGTTGCAGCGTTTGTTATTTTCTTTGTAACTAATTTTCTGGGCGACTATGTTGGCTTGAATACGCAGACAATGACGTACAAAGCAATGAATGAATTAAGAGACAAAATGAACGATGTTTACATAACAGGCAATTCCATTGAATTTAGTTTGTTAACAAAGAAAGGAACGCCTGATTGTTTTGTTGGTTCTGGTGAAGAATATACATCAACTGAAATAAAATGCGGTTCTTTGGGAATGTCTTTTTTTACGCCACTGTTTTTCACAGAGGGCGGTGAAGGAAAACTATTCATAAATAGAAATTATTTAGATTTTGGATGGAGTAAGTTCTATGCAGTTTCTATCACACCGGAAATGATTATTTTGTTTGTTCCTGAAAATTCAGCAGCAAAAGATAAAATGTTGAACATAACTGATGCCCTAAAAGAAAATGAAAACATAAAATTTGCAATATGTGATAATGAGGGAATTACAGATCTTGTTGATGGAGATAGTTTTTTAACTAGTACGCCTACTGAAACAAGTTCGTCCTGCACTGCTTCACTTGGTGGCGTTTATAGAATAGTAAAAATATCAAGTAATTGTAATAATGATGGCATTTGCATAGAGATTAACTCTAAAACAATATCTTTGGACGGAGAACGATTGAATTATGAAGACGTTCTCGACATGCTGGCTGTAATAATTGGAGGAACAGAAAAGGATGCTTTTGGCGTTAATCAAGGAAAAGTTCTTTTCATTGAAAAGAACAAAGTTTTAAAAAATCAGCTTCTTGTTCAGATAGCTCTTGAAAACGAGAGAGCTGTCATGCTCAAAAACGAAGCGAATATTATTTCAGAATCAATAGACGATGTTTTGTATGATATTGATATTTTTGTAGGAAGTCTTAACAATGAGATATCAACACTTGATCCTACTGATGATTATGATTTAATTGTAGAAAAAGAAGAACTGGTTGAAAATTATAATGACTGTGAATACGCATACAGCAATCTAAAAACCTATATTACCACCCTGCAAAACGAACTTCAGTCAGGTGATGATAAGTTTGCAATTAAAACCATTGTTTCTGATGCAAAGTCTTTATACACCTCTCAAATAGAAAACGTTTGCCAAGATCTTTCCACAAACGCTAAAAGCAAATTAATTTGTAGTGCTTTAAGATTCGAACTTGTTGATATTTTAAACAACGTTAAAACAAGCATCCTAAACAATGATCCATATATTCAATACATGAAAGAAAACTCAAAACCAAAATACGAAAAGATGGAGGACAACGGATGCAACTAAGAAAGGCTCAAGCAAGCATGATGGAATACATAATCATGACTTTCTTCATGATGATAATCATAACATTCATGGTGATGATGTTTTTAGGAATACAGTTTATGAACATAGACAGTGAAAGTTCCAAGCAAAAAATGGACAGGAGTTTAGCTCTG
>JAHIRU010000092.1 GCA_018818465.1 Nanobdellota archaeon | reverse complement strand
CAAAGAACTTTGTAGCACCTGGATGGCGTGCAGGTTGGATGATTTTCAGTGGTGCAGAGAATAAAATTAACCCATTAAAAGAAGCTGTATCAAAGCTTACTAGAGCAAGACTCTGCGCTCCGCATCCTTTCCAGTATGCAATAAAACCCGCGTTGGAACATTACCAATACTTTGCAGAAGAAATGCGAGACAAAATGCAGATCAATAGGGATATAATTTACAAATCTTTAAACAAGATTGAAGGCATGAGTTGCGTAAAACCAAAAGGCGCATTTTATGCATTTCCTAAAATAGAAAAGCATATCAAAGACGACAAGAAGTGGGTTATTGATTTGCTTCGTAAGAAGCATATTCTTGTAGTGCATGGAACAGGATTCGGTTACCCAACACCTGATCATTTCCGCGTTGTTTTCTTGGCACAACCCGAACAACTAGAAGAAGCGTGCAGGAAGATTGGTGAGTTTGTTAACGAATGATAATCTCTTTTTTTAATCACGTTTGCAAATAACATATATAGTGAAATTTATGTCCTTCAAAAACATGGATTCCAAATGGCAGAAGAAATGGTATGAAAAGGGAATTTTTAAGGCTAGAGAAAATGTAAAAGGTAAAAAGTTCTATGTTCTTGAAATGTTCTCTTATCCTAGCGGAAAGCTTCATATGGGACATGTTCGCAATTATTCTATTGCTGACAGCTATGCGCGGTTCAAGAGGATGCAGGGCTACAATGTGTTGTATCCTGTAGGATTTGATTCGTTTGGTCTTCCTGCGGAGAATGCTGCAAAAAAGAGCGGAGAAAACCCACGCGTCTGGACAGAGAAGTGCATTAACGAAGTGAAACGTCAGCTTAGAATGCTTGGTTTCAGCTATGATTGGGACAGGCTTGTTGAAACCTATAAAGAGGACTATTACAAATGGAACCAGTGGTTATTTTTACAGCTTTACAAAAAAAGATTAGCTTATAGAAAAAACTCACCAGTTAACTGGTGTCACAGTTGCAAAACTGTTCTGGCAAACGAACAGGTTGAAAATGGAAAGTGTTGGAGATGCAAGTCAGAAGTTGGTGAACGGATATTAGAGCAATGGTTTTTCAAAATTACCAAGTATGCAGACAGGCTTCTAAAGGATCTCAAAAAATTAAATGGATGGCCTGAAAAAGTTAAAGTGATGCAGGAGAACTGGATAGGTAAAAAAAAGTGGATCGATATAGATTATGAAATTGAAAGTAGAAAAGAAAAAATAACTGTTTCAACAACAAGGCCTGATACCAATTTTGGAGCTACGTTTGTGGTTATAGCCCCTGAACATCCTTTGCTTGATAAGAAAAATTTTATACCATCTAAACATAAGAGGGTTATAGAAACTTACAGAAAACAAGCAAAAGAAAAAACAACACAGGAAAGACTTGAAGAAGGTAAAAAGAAAACAGGAGTCTTTACTGGTCTAAATTGTATTAACCAATTAACAAAGAAAAAAATGCCTATATTGGTAACTGATTTTGTTATGATGAATGTAGGAACCGGTGCTGTTGTTGGAGTTCCAGGACATGATAAAAGAGATTTTGAATTCGCAAAGGAATTTGATTTACCTATTATTAGAGTGGTTATAGGTAAAGACCTGGACATGTCAGAGATAACGAAAATAGAACAAGTACAAGAAGATGAAGGAACTATGACCAACTCTGGTTTCTTGAACGGAATGGACATCCACAAAGCAACAAAAAAAATAATGGATCATATTGAGAAAAAGAAATGGGGTAAGAAGGTTATTAGATACAGGCTTCGTGATTGGCTGATATCAAGACAAAGATATTGGGGTACACCAATACCAATTGTTTATTGCAAAAAGTGCGGAACCGTTCCAGTTGATGAAAAGGATCTACCTGTAAAACTTCCTGAAGATGTAAATTTCAAAGTAGAAGGCAATCCAATGAAAACCAGCATGAAGTTTGTAAATACAAAATGTCCTAAGTGTGGTGGTAAAGCAAAAAGAGAAACAGACACTATGGATACTTTTGTTGATTCTTCTTGGTACTTTTTTAGATATTGTTCACCTAAAGCGAATCAGATATTTGATAAGAGAATAGCAAATTACTGGACTCCTGTTGATCAGTATATTGGTGGCATAGAGCATGCAACAGGTCACCTTATGTACTCGAGATTCTTTACAAAGTTCTTGAAAGATATTGGTTATATCAAAGTGAATGAACACAGTAAAAGGCTTTTGACACAGGGAATGGTTACAAAAGATGGATCAAAGATGTCCAAGTCTGTTGGTAATGTTGTTGATCCTGAAGAAATGGTTAAAAAATACGGTGCTGATACTGTGCGCCTATTCATGCTGTTTGCTGCATTGCCTGAAAAAGAGCTTGACTGGAGTGATGAAGGTATTGAAGGTGCATATAGATTT
>JAHIRU010000091.1 GCA_018818465.1 Nanobdellota archaeon | reverse complement strand
ATGTACTCTATCAGTTTCTGTGTTGGTATGTAACCATTGGTTTCTGTGTAGTCTTGGAATACAATATTATTTTTATCATCAGTTATTGTTACAAACGCACTTCCTAGAGGATATCCTGTTCCGTCAACAACCCTTACATCACTACTCCACTCAATAGCCAGTTCTTCATTAACATCTTCATAACCAAATTTTGCTTTGTTAAAGGTTGAATCCAACAATTCGTTATAAAATGCACCCCATTGAGAATATATATCATACACAGTAGAACCTGATAATATCTCATTTCTGATTAAATTATCATGACCACCACCTAACAATATTAAGTATTTGGTTCTGCCTTGTGGCACGTATTCATTTTCATATACTTCATTATTATGACCAGTTAACCATATTCCAGCTTCAGTATTTCCTTCGAGTTTATTATTATAAAATTCGCCACCGTTGTTGTTTGAATGCAGTCCGTAGATATTATCTTTAGCTAAGTTTCCTGCAACAGTTGCCGAACCGCCATTCAATGCAAAGCCTTCCTTGTTTCCGATGAAATCGTTGTTCAATACATCATTATATCCGCAGTTAAACAAATACAATCCTATGGAATAATCCGTGGCTGTATTGTATGAAAATTCATTTTCATAGAATTCGTTGTTGTTGCCATTTTCAACCCACATACCATGATTTCCATTACTGATGGTGTTGTGATGAATTCTAGAATCAGATATCCCTATGATATTAGCACCGTTTTCACCATAATTTGTTATTGTATTGCCGGAAATATCCATATCTTCTACTCTTCTTAAAGTAATAGGTACTTTACAGTTACTAATCTCATTGCTTATTATTTTTTGGCCACTAATATAATTAGAATTGCTTGAAGAGATTCCAAACTTGAAATTTTCTATTTTACAATTCTTTATTACATTATCATTTCCTATACTGCCGTCACTAAGTTCTACTGCAACTGCATGCTCTGTATCAGGTCCTATTATTCTAAATTCATTACAATTCAAAGTTATTCCTTCTCCTTCAAAATATATGCAAGCACCGGAACCAGAATAATACAAATCATTCTGTAGGATAGTGTCATCGTATATATTTCCGCAACTGCTTTGTGGTGTTCCGAATACAAGAACTACAGACTCGTCTCTTTCAACATATTCCACTCTATCATCATAATCGCCTCCCTTTTCTGCAGTTATTGTGTGTGGTGTATAGTAATCTTTTGAACCATCTCCTTTATGGATGTATTCTGTCACTAGACAAGAAGGGATATAACCGTCTGGATTTGTTTGATCGCTACAAACTTGAGTACCCTTTTTATTCGTAATAGTTACATCAGCCTGTCCTACTCCTTGTCCATTGCTATCAATCACACGGACGCTGAGTTTCCACTGCAGTTCTAATGAAGAATCACTATCAGCAAAAACTATTTTATTCTTGTCAAAATCACTGCTCTTGATTATGTTGTCAGAATCAGAGGAAGACGAAACATCAAAATATTCTGATGATAATATATCTGTGCTTGAAATCAAATTGTCGTCTGAAATATAAAAGCCGATTCCGGTATGACAATCTGAAATAATCGCATTCAAAACCCTGTTTCCTGACGATCTCCTCAAATCAATTCCATACCCTATCGAATCATCTATTCTCAAAGTTGAACCTACGCCAAAATCACTGTCATGAACATTGTCCAAATAAATTCCTGCGGTAAAATCTTCGATTCTGCAGTTCTTTACTTTGATGTTCGACCTGTCTTTTGCATAGATACCATAACCATCTCCATTCCCTATAATTCTATTATTTGCACAATCGAGTGTTATGTCATCAGCGCCAAAGGTTATGCATGTTCCTATTGAATGCAAATCTCCAGATAATATTGTATTTTCTGTGATTGTTCCGCACCCACCTCCGGTTTCCACATCAGCATAATAAACAGAACTTTCAATACTACATTCTCCATAGCCGACTTTAAAATAACCATTATCCTCCCAATCAGGACCATAACTATTTCTGATAATCCAATAATCACCTACATCATCATAACCGACAATAACTACGTCGTGATTTCTGCCAGTATCATCTGTGCATTCATATATATCACCGTTCCAATCACCGCCAAAATCATCACCATATCCCATAGAGGCTGCAAGAGGTCCTCTTTCGATAAGACGTTGTTTAATGATATCTGGATTGTTTGAAACATAAGCAGTTTCATCTATTGTTGTTAATCTGCTCTCCCAATCTAGGCATCTATCAATAGAACAAGTTTTATCGCTACAGGGTGTCTTATATCCTCGATAATTGCAGTTTGAATCGCATGTTTTAGGACCATCAGGCACATCTTCAGTGCAAGTGCAGCCATGGTCATCAACATACTTCATGCATTCCTCATCAGGAATCCCATCATCTCTAATATACATTAATGCTAACTCTTTACGACCACCACAACAACTCTGATCATACAACAAACTAGTATGACAATCAGTCACAAGATACTGCTCTGATAAGTTTATGTCAAGATTAGGATTATTTGAACGAATATTATACATTGCTTCAGTTACGCCAACAGCTGAAAACGCCCAGCAAGAACCGCATCCACCCTGATCTTGTACAGAAGTTAACCAATTATGACCACTAACATCTCTCCAGTCAAATGAGGATGGAGCTCTTGGACCCAAAGGTCCTGCTCCACCTTCATCAGATTCTTGAATCGGTGAATAACTTTTACCTACAGTAGCTTTTTCTGACAATTTTATCAATTCTGTAACAGAACCTATCTCTTTGTCATCTTTGTCTACACAAACAGCATAATCTTTTGAAATAGAATTTTTACCGTCGGTTTTTGTTATTATGTTATAACCGTTTATTGCACAGTAAGACCATTCCTGTCCGCATTCACCTTGTAAAAACTGCCATTGTCCACATTCTGTTTCATCTGGAAACACACAGACGCCTGATTTACCTTTAGAACTATCAACAAATTTGTATTCATAACCTAATTCACGGCAATAAATCGCCGCAGGATTTGCCATTCCTATTGAAGAATCAACATTTTTCTTAGCTGATAAAAAGCTTTCAAAGCTGGATGGATTTTTGTATTTTAAAATATCACTAAGGGACGGTCCACTAGACGCAGAAACAATTGCAGGAATAAAAATGGATAAAATTAAAACAGTAATAATGAATTTTGATTTATTTAATTTCAAGAACAACACCTATTTTTTTAATAAACTCTTTTTGGATTGAAGTTATTTAAAGCTGATGAAATTAGGGATTTACTTATTCAATATCTTACGGCCAGAAGTT
>JAHIRU010000090.1 GCA_018818465.1 Nanobdellota archaeon | reverse complement strand
TCTTTCTCCTTATCCATGCCATTCAACATCTTGTTTGAATAGTCGTCTGCTATCTCCTGTGTTATTGGAGCTTTGGAAGAAAATCTTGGCTGTTCTGCTGGGTTGTCAACCATTATGAACATTGGCGAATCCTTAGTCCATGTCTGATACTCCGGTGCTTTTATGAATCTGTTAAATCCCTGATGCATCATAATGCGGACAGCATTCTCCCACGCCTCGCCTAAACTCTTTCCTTTAACAACTAATGGTTGATACGGTACATTTGGAATACTTGTTGTATTTTCTGTACTGTTTGAAACATTATTCTCCATATTATCACACTCCAATTTATCGTTTCCATTTCTTATTTCTTTTGAAGACGACTTGAAAGTCGTCAATCATTATTTTAAAACACTCTGCACATTCCTATATCTTCAAGAACTTTCTTGAATTTTTCGTCTTGCTCAACCCTTTCTACATAAACAGGGCTGTTCTTTTCATTCTTTGTCAGGTAGGTCTTCTTTTCCATAGCATTGCCATGTATTCTTATTTCACTCCTTGTCTCAACTTTTGTTGGAATCGTAAGATCCTTGTCTTGAACATAATCAAGCTTGTTTTTCATTGCAATCTCAGCTTTTGCAAGCTCCAAGCCAAGATAAGAGCAATGATTCATATCAGAAACAAGACCTTTTCCTATAATAGTTTTGTATATTTCTTCCGAGTTTCTGCCTGTTATTGTGCCTAAAAGTTTGCCATTATTATGATGATATTCAACAATTATCTCCTTTCTATGAACATCGGGGCATATTATAAAGAAACCCCTTTCATCTTGTTTCCAAGGTAAAATAGAGGCATCAGCTTTTATGTTTTCTGGTTCTTTTTCTATTATTTCATTATCCATTCCAATCACCTCTTTAATTTCCTCTTCAATTTTATCTTCAAAAACACCTGGGTTTTTGTTGTAGCAAGCTTCAATAACTTCCATTATCTTTTTAGTGTCTTCCTCGCTTGCGATGTTGATAGGAATTATCTGTTTCCTAAACTTCTCGATATCTTCTTTTGATGTGTTTTTCAGAGACGGCATAGCACCCTTTGCACCTATTATGTTCATTGAATCGTCAACACCATTCTCTATTAAAGATTCTATTGCATTCTCAACAAAATGACCTTTCGAAACCTTTCCGCACATTATTAGAAATCTTATATGAGGATTCGATATGATATTTTTAACTATTTTCTCAATGCCTAGATTCTCAGTGACGCATTTACCAAGTATGGCAATTTTTTCCATAGGCAGTTTCAAATCAACTGATGCCATTGTGCAGACAGCTATTGGTGATTTTATATCACCTGTCTGATACCTGCCTTCAGAAACAGGCCACTTCCTATCTCCTATACTTTCACTAGTTAGCGCAGAACTTTCAACATCCATCAAAATCTCCTGGGATTAATTGATTTTAAATTTTAAATACTGTTAATGATTCGTATCCCTTTAAGGAGATATATAAAAATAAAAAAATCAATTAGCTTTGCCCCTTAAGTCTTTTGGCAATTCTATAGAAAGAATCTTTGATTCACCGTCGTCCATTGTTACACCATATATCTGGTCACCTTCTCTGACTAAGGTGTCGTTGTGCGATATGACAATGAACTGTGCGAGTTTTGATTGCTTCTTGATGAGATCGACAATCTTTCTTGTGTTCATCTCATCCAAGGCAGCATCAGCTTCGTCCAGTATGTAGAATGGTGACGGTTTGTGCCGCTGGATAGCGAACAAGAAAGCGAATGCTGTAAGTGTCTTTTCTCCACCTGAAAGAGAATCTATGTTGAGAAGCTTCTTTCCGCCAGGAGATGCTTTAATCAATAAACCAGTGTTCATGTCATTTTCACCCTCAAGCTCAAGATCTGCTTCTCCGCCTGTTAATTCACGATAAACAGTCTTGAAGTTTTTAGAAACTTCAGTTAGTGTTGCTGAAAATGTAGTCAGTCTCTTTGTCTCAATAGTTGTGATTGTTTCCAAGATAGAATTCTTCTCTGTAACTATTTTATCAACCTTTTCTTTGAAATCATCAAACTCTTCTTTTATTGTTTCAAAATCATCAATAGACTTCATGTTAACTGGTCCCATTAAATCTATTCTCTCAACAAGATTTGTTTCCATTTCATTGAGCTTGCTGGAAGGCATCTTCATAAATTCTTCAACCTCTTTCTCTATATCTTTCTTTTCCTTTCTCTTTGTTCTAGCTTCCAGATTAACTCTGAAGCCATCATGCTTCGCTTCCCATCTGGCTCTTTGCACATTGAGTTTTCCAATAGTTTGTTGCAACTCTACGCGATCTTCATATGCTTCGTTTCTTTTTTCGCGAATGCGCTTTAATCTCTCATCAATCTTGACGCGCTCGCGCTCAAAATTAGTCGTCTCTGTTCCAACTTCTTCATCAGCATACTTTTCAAGATCTTTATTATAACTTCTCAAAACAACTTCCAGTTTTTCTATTTCCTTTTCTAGTTCTGCTTTTTCTTTAACATAATCTGTTGTGTCTGCTGTAGTTTTTAATCTTCTCTTGAAATAACCGCCTGTTATTGCTCCGGATGCTTCCATAATATCGCCGTCAAGAGACACCATTCTCAATCTCTGTGTTGAGGATATTTTCTTAGCAATTTCAATATCTTTAACGCAAGCTGTCGAACCTAGAACATACTTTATAGCTGCAGAGTATCTGGGAGAGTATTCGACAAGATCAGATAACCAGCCTATTGCATCTTTGGGTAAATTGCCTTTTTTGAAGGATTGGATTTTATCCAATGGAATGAACCTTGCTCTTCCCGCCTTGTTTGATTTCAAATATTGTACGCATTTAACAGCAGTGCCTGTTGAATCAACAACAACATCACTCATATGGCCACCAGCTGCAATCTCTACAGCAGTAGCATAGTCACCAGGGACAGAAACTAGGTTTGCGAATGTTCCGCAAACGCCTTTCATTTTCAAGAGATCTTTTATTGCTGGACTTGCTCCTCTACCTATGCTGAGCGATTGTATTCTATCAATCATGTCATGGAGCCTGTCAATTTCGCTACGCCTTGAAATTATTTTATCTTTCGTTATCTCTATATTGGATCTTAATCTCTCAATCTTTTTTGTAATTTCAATATTATTAGAAGCTTTCAGAACCTTTTTGGTTAGGGTTTCAAGAGCATTCTCTTCTTTCTCGAGTTTTCCATCCAGTTCTTTTATTTCTTTTTCCAACGCTTCGAATTGTTTCTCCTTTTCCTCTATCTTTTTTGATGAAATTTCCAAGCCCTTTTCAGCTTCATCATAACTTTTTAGAGCAGAAGCATTTCTTATTTTATCTAAATTATCAACAGCTTTTTTGTATTCAAGAGCAGCGTCTCTGTCTGTTTTTAACTTTTCTATTATCTGGACTTTTTCATTAAGAATTATTTCAGCTTCTTTAACTTTGTCGTCTATCTTTTCCAGTTCTTTTTCTGCTTTCTTTTTTTTATCATCATATTCAGCAATACCTGAGATTTCATCTAAAATCTCTCTCCTTTCAACAGCATCCATTTCAACAATCTGTGTAACATCACCTTGCTGTATTATGTTATGGCCATCATGATGTATGCCTGCTTGAGCAAAAATATCAACTATTTGCTGTCTGGTGACAACCTTTCCGTTCAACCTGTATGTGCTAACACCTTTTTGGTTTATCCTTCGGCTTATGGAAGGATTCTTTTCAGGCAGAGGCAAATTATTGTCATGGTTATCAAAGTAAAGAGTTACAATAGCATATTCTGATCCGCCTTTTTTCTTACCGCCATGGAAAATTAACTCTTGTGATTTTTTGGCACGCATTAGACGTGAAGAAGTTTTTCCTAATACAAATGATATCGCATCACCGATGTTACTCTTACCGCTACCATTAGGCCCTGTTACAACAGAGAATCCGGACGGAAACGGAACAGACGCCTTTCTCTTGAAAGACTTAAATCCTTGCAGAACCAATCTCTCTAGTTTCGCCATGCAATATTATATTGTTGCAATAGTATTTATTATTTGTTTATTTTTCAATCAACCCATATCACGATAAGTTGACAATTAGAAATAAAAAAGCTTGGACGTGTTTCCAAATCCAAACTTATAAGCAATCATTATTTCTTAATCTGTCAAGTTTAGATCTTGACTAGACCTTCCGTTGTTTTAATCTTTGGAAGAATACGCTTTCTTCCAGTTTTTGAAACAATGAGTATCGAATTGCCGGACGATAAACCAGCGAAACTGATTGGAAGAACAAGCGAATTATTGTCTATAGGGTTCATATAAACCTCATCCATAGCCATTACAGTTAATGATTTACTACCGTCTGGTTGATGCAATTCAATTCTCTGTTCTGCTTTCAAATTATTTTTCCGTATCAATGACAATGTTTCTTTATCGATACGAAAAATATCATACTTTCCTGTTAGTGATGTTTTGTGGGGGTCTATACCTTTTCCAAACACCGTTTCGTTACTAGTCATCACAAATCTCCTTAATTATATTGTTTAATGTGTTGCGAAGCATATCATAAAGCGTTGGGCGAGGCTTCATTTAACATGCCGCTTTAATCACCTCCTTACTGCCTTATAAGGCAGGTTGACAGAAATGAGTAATGGTAGATCTAATTAGATCCTTGTACGAGCCTTATTTCACTAGCTTGCAACGCAAGATAATAATCATGCGTGACATTAGTGATTGTATTGGTAAACATGAGCTGAATAATTATCAACGTAAGAATTTATATTAAAAGGTTTCAATATTAAAAGCTTTTTGCTTTCGTTCAGTCAAAGAACGTTTCTAAAAGCAATTTATTATCCCCTATCACTAATTATAATATATGCTCGAATCTTTGATTAATTTTGAAGAAATGCAG
>JAHIRU010000010.1 GCA_018818465.1 Nanobdellota archaeon | reverse complement strand
TTAGGGCACTTTACCTCGATAGGAATAGATTCTATCTCCAATTTCACGTTCTCCAAGCTTGTACCGCGCACCTGCAAATCATATATTTCCTTGAAGGTTTTCGGGTTGGCTACCATTAATCCTAGTTTTAGTTTTGCCTTCTTTGCACCGCTTTGTTCGAGCTGTTCTACAACGAATTGGACAGATTTTTGTTCATGCATGTGCATCAACTCCTTCAACTGTTTTATATTTGTACATATCTTTCCATTCTGCTAAAAGTTCTTGAGCAATCTTATCTGATATCTTCTGTACAACTATGTTTCGCTGGCATAGAACAAAGTCGCCTTTTTTTAATTTTATCGGACTCTTAACAAAATTACGTTCGCCTTGAAAGGCAACAACTGCTGCATCACCGTTAACTGCAACAACTTTCTTCGGACAAGCCATGCACATAATATATTATTAACTTTGAAAGATAAATAATATTCTATGCGAACAGTTATCTGTGGTATTGGTAACAAGATGAAAGGTGATGACGGTGTTGGCTCTACTATTGCCACAGAACTTGGAAAGGAAATAAAACATGAAGATATTATGATTCTAGACTGTGCCTCTGCACCTGAGAACTTTACAGGAAAAGTAAGCAAATTCAACCCTGATCATGTTGTTATAATTGATGCTGTTAAGATGGGTAGAGATCCTGGTTATGTTAACAGAGTTGAACCAGATAATATACATGGACTTCTTTTCTCAACGCACCAGGTACCTCTACGCATGCTGATAAAATACATACAGAAAGAATTGCCTAATACAAAGATATCTTTCATAGGCATCGAGCCAAAACATACAAACTTCGGCGCAGACATGAGTGAAGAGGTTACCCAAGCAATGGATGAACTGAAAACAAGCCTTTTGGGTTTTTTGAAAGGATTGTAGAATTAACCTTTCCATTTGAAGTCTTTTTTTGCCTTGGCCATATCGAAAACTCGTGTCAAAAAAATGGCGTCTTTCTTTGGCATTAAATGACAGGTCTCTTCGCATTGCTGGCAGAACAAGCATTTGCCTAGATCAACTTCCCATGTCCTCTTTTTTGCATCGACTGTTATTGCTCCTGACGGACAATATTTTGCACATAGACCGCAGTATATACAGCGCTCTGGTATGTGTATGTGGCGTCCTCTGAATCCTTTAGGAATTCTTGCAGGCTCTTCAGGAAACTTACGTGTATTTCCTTTCCTAAGAATGTTTTTTAGTGCTTCACCGAGTAGCCTCATAGGAACAACAACCTCACTAAGTCTATAAGAGCAATGAACCCGAAGATCCAGCAGAACTTTAAGACGTGATCAATTCTGAGCCTTACCATCAAAACTCTTGAAAGAACGACGAATAGCAATATGATTAGACTCTTTAACAAGAATCCTAATATGCCGCCAGAACCGCCATAGAACATTGCAACTCCTAAAGCGATTAGAACAAACAACTTTAACATATGTGTCGCATCAATCATTGCAAGGCGTGTTCCAGTATATTCTGTTGAATAGCCTGAAACAATTTCCTGATGCGCTTCAGGAACATGGAATGGTGGTATCTCTGCTTTTGCTAAGATTGATATGAAATACGCTATACCAGCTAATGGGTAGAAGTGTAGTACCCATCCATATTGCAACTGGAAAAGATTAACAGCAAACGGCGAAAGCGTTGAAACAAATATTATTGGAACCAGCAAAGACACTATGAATGGGAATTCATATGCCAGCATCTGTGTAATGCCTCTTTTTGCACCGACAACACCAAAAGGGTTTGCTGATGCAAATCCTGCCATGTAAAGAGACAGAGATGCTAATGAAAGAAAGTAAACCAAGAGTATTATATCACCGCTGCCTAGAGCAGTTACACCAGCTATAGGTGTTATGAGACCTGCGATAGTTACAGAAGCTATTGCCACAAGTGGCCACAGAGTGAAACCTATTTTTGCCTGTATCGGAGTGATATCCTGCTTGCCTAAAAGCTTGATGAAATCAAGGAAGGGCTGCCAAATTGGAGGACCAACTCTGTTCTGCATCCTCGCTGCGAGCTTGCGCAGGATGCCTGCATAAAGGAAGGCTCCTACAAATAAGAAAAGAACTCCTGGGTACACCAGAATGCTGAAAAGCATTGGCAGAATTTGTTCTATCATCTCTCCAGATACCTCCTCAGTTCAGTTTCATTGAAAACCTGCTTGTTTCCGCTCTTTTCGTCAACCACAGCTACTCTGTCGCAGCAGGAGAAGCATGGATCGAATGATGCAACAATAACAGGTAAATCAGCTAACTGTGCACCTTTTAGGACTAGTGGGAGACCCTCAACCAGGTTAATGAAACTCGGTGTCCTGATGCGCATGCGTGCCGGTATATCAGTTCCATTGGATCGCGCATAGTATAGAAGCTCGCCACGCGGTGCTTCGCTAATAGAATAACCCTCAGCTGGTGGAACTGTTAAAGGTACCTTTGTTCTCAGGACACGCCTGTTCTTCTTCATATCTCTAAGATGAGTGAAGCATTGGTTTAGAATTTTAACACTTTGCTCTATTTCCAGTGCTTTGACAAGTATGCGTGCCCTAACATCACATTCATCGTTTGTTATAACATTCCATTTCAATCTGTCATAAATAGAATAAGGCATAGCCTTTCTGATATCATAATTCAATCCAGACGCCCTGGCAACAGGACCGATTAACGAAAAGCGGTTAACATCTCTTCTTTTCAAGTAACCTATCCTCTTCACTCTTCTTTGCAGCATTGTGTCATGTTTGAAGAGGCCGACATAATATTTTCCTTTGTCCCTCAGCTTGTCGCATGATTTAATTAGCGCAGGTATCATCTTGTCTGGTATGTCTCTTCTTGAGCCGCCTATTGTAGGCATTCCGTAGTTTACACGGTTGCCTGAAATCGACTCAAGCATGTTCATTACAATTTCCCTGTCTTTCCACGCGTACATGAAAGCTGTATCCAGTCCCATCTCATAGCCCATCACGCCTAAGAAAAGGAAGTGGCTATGCAGACGCTCTAACTCTAGAATAACAGTGCGTATGTATTCTGCTCTTTCAGGTGGTTTGATGCTTAGAAGATTTTCAATGGTTTGACAATAGGTTACAGAATGTATACCAGAACAATTGCCCACAACAAAACCTCCTTCTGGAATAAAATTATGTGTGTCTTTTATTGTAAGGTCATATACATGTTCATAAATATTATTGATTTCTTCAACCTCTTTTATAGGATCAACATAAAATCTATTTGACAGCATTTCATTCAAATCTTTGAAATCTTTCTCGTTCTTATCAACAAATTCTTCCATTTTTGCAAGATATTTTTTCATTCTCCATTTCATTACGTTCTTTTTTCCTCTTTCTATTTGACGTAAATCACTTACAGCCCCAATATCTTTTGGAGAAATATTGTATTTCTTTCTCAGTTTTCGAAGAAGAAATCCGGATTTTTTTGGTGCTAATTGAAAAATAGAAGTGAATGTTTCCTTTCTTTCTGGCTTTTTCATTTTTGATAATATTTTTACCTTTTTAGGATGGTTTGAACCAATCTCTTCTATAAATTTAAGCTGATCTTCTTTATTGGTTATAGAAATAGACCATCTCTGACCTTTCTTGAAGCCTTTGGATTCTGAAACAGAAAGAGAAGATGCTATTCCCACCCTTTTCAATAATAATCGCAACCTTTTTGCCATTAATACATCTGAAGTGTAGTAAATTATTTCATAATTTCTACAAGTGCCATCGCCATCAAAATACCCCCTCAAAAATGCTGCAATATGTTTTTCCGGCAGTTTGAATATTTCCTTTATGTCGTTTTTTCTGTTTTTAAGCGCATTAAGACCCAATCGCTGGGCAACAAAAGTTAATATAGGATTAGAAACCCTTATTGCAGGGACCGTGCTTCCCATTATAAACTTGTCTATTTTTTTATCTGGGAACATTTTTTTATGCAGATTTTCAACCTTTTTTATAAGAGCTTTTTCTTTATTCACAAAGGTTATCCTATGATTGAAATTTTTTCCTTTATTTCGCATGTTTCCGAAATAACCATCAGAAGCCAAAAGACCGAGTATATTCATCATTTCTTCAGTAACATATTTTTCTCTTAATTTTAAAGTAATTCCATGAGTTGATAATTCTTCTATATTTTCTGATGCATCTTCCCAATTCATATTTAAATGATTGCACAGTTTTTTGAATTCATGCACCCTTAATTCGGTTCTCATTCTCTGCAAACGCCAATGATTCAATCCTGTTTTCTTTGAGAATTTTTCTTTATTTCTATGTTCTTTGTTAATATTAGAAGATATTTTTTCAAAGAATTTTCTGTTTAAAACAATCTTAAAGTTGTCGGGAAGGCAATCTATTATTCTCAAAACTTTTCCTTCAATATGTATTTTTCTTGGAGAATAAACCCTGTCCCCTGGTCTGACGTGTTTGGAAAGAATCATCTCATTTCCCCTTTCAGTATCTACCATTATCGGATGATCACCAGTGAAGAGAAGCTCGTTTCCAGACGCTGTTTTAATTCTGAAAAGTTTATCTGGAGCTTTTATTTTCTGCACATGTGTTATGTTTTTATGTTTAACATGAGAACCATTCCATGAAATTGTTGAATCGCCTACTGCTGAAACAGAACTTATCGGATTAGGCTTTCCTGGAATTTTTTTATCTATAAAATCAGATAATTTTATTATTGAACCATCTTTCAAGATTATCTCATGGTTTCCTGGCATACAGATGCCGCAGATTCTTTCAGCAAGATAGATGTTTTGTATATAGTTGCGCCGCTGCATCAATTCCTCGATGCCTCGATGCATGTAACCTACGTTGATATCAACACCAACAATTGTTTCGCCATCAACATGAACCTGCATGTTTTCTGATTCAACATACATTGGATGCTGAGGACCAATCGGTAGTGTATAGCACTTCTTTTCTGTATTTTGAATTTTTTCAATTCTATC
>JAHIRU010000089.1 GCA_018818465.1 Nanobdellota archaeon | reverse complement strand
CTGCGAATTCTTAAGCATGGCTACTATGAGTTGCAAGAAGTGTCCGTATTTTGACACAAAAGTAAAGATGCCGCTGAAGATTCCTCAGCTGATTGGTTTTTGCAAGCTTCGCGAGAAGTTTGTTGATGAAATGACTATAGGACAGCAGTTCTGCAAGGACAGAGCTACTTTGAATGCGCCGTTAAATTTTAATAATAAATAATAGAACCTAAGATATAGTTATGAATAGGTGTTAATTATGCTTGACATTGCTTTTAAAAACATATTCAGGCAGAGAATGAGAACTTTCTTAACAGTACTAGGTATTGTTATAGGCATTGCTGCAATTATAGCGCTTGGTTCTATTTCTGAAGGAATGAATGTAATGATGCAACAAAATCTTGAGATAATTGCAGGAAGGATAATGGTTTTTGAGGGAGAAGGGAGTGAAGGTTTAACAGGATTGATGTCTGGCTTCATGACATCTAAAATTACAGATGATCATATAGCTATACTCAAAGATGTTTCTGGTGTAAAGGAAGTTGTACCTTTGGTTTTCTATATGGGTGGCGGGGGCACGATGTTCAGTGCTAATTGGCAGGGCATTGGCATAGAACCTGCCAAATTAAATTACTTTAAAGGTGAAAAAGTCTACATGCATGATGGGAGAGAGCTAGAAGAAGGAGATAGAGGTGTTGTTGTTATAGGGAAAGGTGTTTCAGACACATATGAACTTGTGCTAGGAGATTACTTTACAATTTTAGATGAAGATTTTGAGATAATAGGCATAATAGAAAGAAGTGATGTACAGGATATAGATAGCGGTGTTTTTGTACCATTAGATGATATGTTAGATGTGTTGAATACTGATACCTATCAATTAGCTTATGTTATTCCAGAAGATTTAACAGAAGTTGAACTGGTTGCTGAATGGATAGAAGAAGCTGATGATGATTTATATACGATATCAAGTATTGACATAGCAAGACAGACGTCTGCTATAATAGGACAGATAGGAATATTCACAATAGGAGTAGGTTCTATTGCTGCGTTTGTTGGAGGTCTTGGTGTAATGAACACCATGATAATGGCTGTAATGGAGAGAAGAAAAGAGATAGGTGTAATGAAAGCTATAGGCGCTACCAACAACGCTGTGCTCAAACAATTTTTAACAGAATCTGTAATGATCTCGTTTGTTGGAGGCGTTTTAGGAATTATTCTGGGTTTGTTTGGCTCATTTTTATTAACTTTGGCATTTGGCGGCATGATGCAAATGGTAGTAAGTCCTACTCTTGCCTTGGGTGCTTTAATATTTGCAATAGTACTTGGGTTTATAGGAGGTCTTTATCCATCGAGAAGCGCTGCAAAACTTGACCCAGTAGATGCGTTAAGGTATGAATAGGTGAAAATGACAATACAAAACGTAATTGAAATGAGAAAGGTTGAAAAGATTTACAATCAAGGATTGCAATCTGAGATAAAGGTACTGAAAGACATAGATCTGAAGATAAAAGAAGGTGAGATTGTTGCTATAATGGGACCTTCTGGAAGCGGAAAAACAACACTTCTTGATATAATGGGATGCTTGATGAAACCCACTTCTGGAGAAGTGCTAATAGACGGAAGAGAAATTGAAAAAATGAATGATGATGAACTTGCTCATATAAGAGGATCCAAACTTGGATTTATATTTCAACAGTATAATTTGATAAACACCTTTACTGCTCTTGAAAATGTAGAATTTGCAATCAGAATAAATGGAAAATCAAAGGATGAGGCAAGAAGAAGAGCAGTAAAATTGTTAAAATTGGTTGGTTTGGAATACAGGCTTAATAACAAACCAGGACAACTTTCCGGTGGCGAGCAACAGAGAGTTGCTGTAGCTAGAGCATTAGCAAACAATCCAAAGGTTATCTTAGGAGACGAATTAACAGGTAATTTGGACACAAAAACAGGGGAAATGATAATAAACCTCATAAAAGATTTAAATAAAAGGAAGGGGTATACTATAGTTATAGTAACGCACGATCACTATATCGGTAAGCAAGCTGAAAGAATAATAAAGTTAAAAGACGGGGAAATAATTAAATAATATGGACAATAAAATATTGATTTTGTTTGTAGTTGCAATTACCTTAATTACAAGCCTTACTAATGCGCAGGCTGTAGGCGATATAAAAATTGTTTTAGTATCACAATCTCCTTATCCAGCAGAACCTGGCAAAAACCTTAACATAGAAATAGAAGTTCAGAATAACGGTTATAGTTCTGCAGTGAACACTGTTGTAGAGTTGATAGAAAAAGATCCTTTCATGCTCTTAACTGGTGAAACAGCTAAGAAAACGTTTACTACTATAGTTGGTAAAGGATCCTCAAAGACTTCTTATAATCTGAAAGTATCTTCATCAGCGCTATCCAGCGAATATGATTTAGAATTTCATATTTACGATGCTAACTCTCCAAGCGCATACATAACAAAAAATATTCAAATAAATCTAGAGGGTGCAGCAAAACTTATATTGGATAATGTTGAAACAGTTCCCGTGAATATAGAGCCTGGCGGAACTACTGACATTATTGTTAACATAAAGAATGTTGGTACAGGGGACATAACGGATTTTGAAATGGATTTGAATTTTGAAGACTCTACTGGAAACTCTGTTCTTGTTCCAATTTTAGCAAAAGGGTCTGTTTATATTGGAAACCTTGATGCAGGTAAAGATGCACAAGCAATTTTTAGCATGGCTGTAGATACAACTGCTGAATACAAGACATACACAGGAACTCTGACTGCAAAATATAAGGATTTTTCTGGCACTCTACAAAGTGATACATTCTCCATTGGAATACCAGTAACAGGCTCAATCAAACTTGAGATAATACAGGTTGAGCCTCTTTTTGATAGAGATATTTTAAGGATACAGCTGGTTAATAAAGGGACAACCGAAGCAAAATCTTTAGAAGCAAAATTTTATGTTAACAGCAAACTGATTGGTGTTGATTATGTTAGTATTTTGAAAGAAAACAAACAAACAAGTCTTGACTTCCCTATTGTTTACAATGGTAAAGGGGAATTGGTTATAGAGTATATCGGTCCTAATTTGGAAACAATTGAACTGAGAAAAGAAATTGCTCTAAATTATGACAATCCAACTATTTTCAGAACGATTGGAAATATAATAACATTAATAATAATTATAGTCATATTCTACTTCATTGTGTGGAAGAGATTCTTGAAGGATCGTTTCTTTAAGAAACATCACACACATCACCATCACAAACAAGACAATAAATAAAACGAAAACAATAATTCTATAGAGAATATTATGATGCTTTTAAAAGTCGGCAAGGTTACAATTTCGCTGATTGTTATAAATTTTGTACTCTTTACTCTGCAGATTATTTTAGGTGACTGGTTCACTAAGCTGTTTTCACTCACGCCAGCACTAGCCTTTAACGGCGCTTATTGGCAATTCTTTACCTACATGTTCATGCATGGAAGTATAATGCATGTTGCGCTGAACATGTTTGTCTTAATGATATTCGGTATACGTATCGAAGAAACTCTCGGCAAAATGAATTTTATCATATTGTACATACTTGCAGGCCTTGGTTCTGCAGGGCTGTACATGCTCCTCACCGGGTTCGGCTCAACTGTTTTAATGCTCGGCGCATCAGGTGCTGTGTTCGGAGTGCTGACAGCATACGCGTTCCTTTATCCGAAAGAGATAATATGGATATTCCCTGGCATACCATTGCCAGCAATATTGGCTATAGTGCTTTTAGCAGGCTTTGAGCTGTTCTCAGGCCTTTTCGGTCTGCAGGCAGGTATAGCCAATTTCGGTCATTTGGGCGGAATAATAGTCGGCGCTATCTTTATGATAATCTATAAACAGATAGGCAGGCATGGATCCAAAGAACATGACGATATTGAATTTATTTGGAATTAATTTTCCAACTATAAAGCACCCATAACTATAACATTGATTGCAAGATGTATAATGCCTGCTAGAGCACCTATCACATAAACTCTTTCTACTCTCACAGGTATTGGAATTGTGTTGTATTTCTTCAATGTTTCTACTATTTTATTTATTTTGTTGATATTGCTGAATGATTTTGGAAAAGGCAACCAGGAGAAATGCTTTAGTATGGCCAGGTTTATCAGAATAATGTCTATCATCACCAAAAATATTGGAAAAACTAAGATGCCTGCCGTGTGAGTAACTATCATTAAGTTGCCAATATTTGTCACGCCTAGAGGAACAAGCCATAGAACAGGCAAGTCAAAAAAGAAGGAAGCTATCCATCCCCAAAGAGATTCTGCCTTGCTTCTGTAAATAACATACGCTAAAATAGCTGTTATTGCACCGCCCGCTATGCTAACAGCTGTGTGAATAAGCACCATGTTTATAGTTGGTTGGACATAATTATAAAACTCTTAAACTTATAGAAGCTTTAAATATACAAAATATGAAGATAAATCATATGACTCTGGAAACTAGATACATGGTTGATGAAATAGAAGCAATTAAAGTCAGACTTATTTCTCTTGAGACAATGCTTATTGAAACAGAAGAAGCTAGCAAAGAAGATGTAAACGCTGTTAAAGAAGCTTTGGATGAATATAAAAAAGGAAAAACAAAACCGCAAACACTTTAATCATAGACATGTTCTCTGTGCGATATTCTTGATATTAAAATTACTTTATCCTCCCAGAATACTGTATAAACAATTCTTATTTTCCCAATCCTAATCCTAAAAGTGTTTTTCAATCCTCTGAGTTTCTTTATATCACAGTGTTTAGCTGGTAAAGGATCTATTGTGAGGATTTTTAATATATTATCTAATTTATCATTCCTCAATCTGTCAAATTCTCTTTTTGCTCTCGAAGAAAAATGTACTGCAAACACAATAGCTAATTATTTTTATAATATTTATGCGTAAAAAGATCCAAATTAACAGAACATTTGTTTTTATCCAAAACATGACAATTATATATTATGCTAAAAACTAGAAACTATGTTTCTCTCGCTGTATCGATTGCAGCACTTTTAGCAATATTTCTAATGGATTTACCAATCCCTATGCAAGCAAAGATTGTTTTGGCTATAACAATGTTTACAGGTGTTATGTGGATTACAGAAGCCCTGCCTCTGCACATAACAGGTCTTTTGACTGCCTTTTTGCTCGTGGCTTTCGCTAGCTTCACTGCAGAACAGGTGTTTCATCCGTTCTTTGATCCTATAATAGTTTTGTTGTTGGGTGGGTTCGTCCTTGCAGTTGCAATGCAAAAGCACGGATTGGATGAATTCATTGCATTGCGTTTTTTGAACAACCTCGGCAACAATCCTAAATTTGTACTCTTGGGTGTAATGTCGATAACAGCTTTCATGTCTTTCTGGATCACTAACACTGCATCAACACTCATCATGCTTCCAATAGTAATTTCCATACTGAAGAAAAATGGACTGAAGGCTTTGAAATCCAACTATGGTAAAGCAATGATTTTAGGTGTTGCGTTTGCTGCAACAATTGGCGGTGTTGGAACAATTATAGGAAGCACACCAAACGCAATTGCTGTCAAATTTCTTGCTGATCAGAGTATAACAATTACTTTCTTGGATTGGATGATGTTTGGCCTTCCCCTTGTTATTATACTTATACCTATTACATGGTTTACATTGATACACGTCTTTAAACCAGAGATAAAACATCTACATGTCAAAAAGTTTACAAAGAGTATAACCAAAAACCAAAAAATAGTTTTAGGTGTTTTTGCTACAACAGTAGTTCTTTGGTTAACTACGGCGGTTCATGGGGTGACAGCTTCTGTAATTTCTGTTGTGCCAATAATACTTCTTTATCTCTTTGGTATGCTTCGTGGGAATGATTTCTCTAAAATCAGGTGGTCTGCTCTAATCCTTTTCGGTAGCGGATTAAGCCTTGGTGTTGCGATTCATAACAGCGGACTTGATGTAATAATAGCATCGAATATGACAAAACTTGTTTATGGTCAGCCGTTGATTATTGTTTTGTTTGCAGTAGCTCTCATCGGCATCATTCTTACAATGATAGCAAGCAACACTGCAGCAGCTGCATTGTTCGTGCCAATAATTATGCCGTTCGCGATGGCTTTCGGTATACCTCTTCTGCCACTTACAATCTTTGCAGCAATGATTGTTTCGTTTGATTTTATAGTTCCAATCGGCACACCACCTAATATAATAGCATATTCAAGCGGATTCGTTAAAATGCGCGACATGATAAAATCAGGCACAATTTTGAGTATTATAGCTTGTGTTGTTTTGGTTGGTTTGTTCTTCTTGTGGTGATCAGAACCTGTGAATAATCAAAAAACGCAGGTAATTGGTATCGGTTCCGATACCTCTAAATTAAAAAATTAATCTATTCTTTGATTAGCTTCATAATTAATTTTATTATAATCTCAAATTCTGTTTTGTTCCTTTCATAAAAAGCAGACGGTATCTTTTCTCCATAGTAGTCAAGCCTGTTTCTGAAATAAGATAGTTGTGATATCAAATTTGTTTCATGCTCTAGATCTGGATTTTTTCTGCAAAAATATGTTATCAAACATTGATGATTTTTTGACTTCATACCGTTCTTCAGTAGATAGGCAACAAGCAATTCCTTTATGACTTCATAATAACCTTCTACAATAAAGGAAATGTTGTTTCCTGTTGATTTGATTGATTTAATTAAATCAAGCCTCTTCATAGCCATTTCTATAATTGAGGCTATCCTTTCCTCGTCAACTTCAATCTTTCTTATAAATTTCTCTTCACACTCATTCCAATTCATCAGATTCATTTTATCTTAAATGCTCCATACAATTTTATTCCATTAACAACATTGTTAAATAGTCTTAGTTGCAAGTTTTTAATGTCTGTTTCTATGAAAAGTTGAATTCCATGTCCTAATGTTTTTTCATATTTTCTTAGATCGGGTTCATTTTTTATAGGAGATTCTATGAAAATGTCTATGTCGCTCTCTTTCACAGAATCACCTTTCCTGAAGCTTCCAAAAAGGATAATACAGGAGGGTTTAAGTTCTGATATAAGTTTGTCAATCAACTCGGAAGAGACAATTCTTTCTATAAAATAATTTATTTTCTTTGTCTTGAATAACAAAGTATTCTGAGCTGTATTTTTCTTGGTTATAAGGTTTTGTTTTCTAAGCTCTGAAATATAGGATTGAGCAGTAGATCTAGGTATTCCTGTCATCTCAGCAATCTTTCTAACAGTGAATCTTTTCTCGGGGTGTTCATAAAACACTTCCAAAACCTTATCTATTTTGTCCATATTTTGAGCTCATTGTCCTTTTTTTAGGACTTAAGTCTATATTATAGGACATATTTATAAAGTTATCGGTTTAGGAGCGAAATTCCAACTATTAGAGGTATGAACAAAAACCTTTATTACCTAATTTAACCAATGATTAGTTATGGGAATATTTGACTTTTTGAAAGGTAATAAGACAGCAAGAACAAAGGCACCTGGTGTTAAGGTAGATAAAACAAAAACCAGTTCTAAGATCTACATGGATGAAATCGGGAAGAAAATAACCAAATCACAAAAAACCAAAATAACACTAAAAGTGAAGAAGAACGTTGGGAAGAAAAAATAAAAAAATCAGGATTTTTTTGGTTTTATTTCCAATTTCCTTCTAATTTTTTTATCAATAATGCTATTTTTAATTCCTTTCATGAAAATATACTTTATTTTTCTTTGTTTGAAAGCAATATAAATTATTGTACCTATTACACTGAACAGAACTATTATAATTAAATTATAATTAACTACTACAACTCTCTTTACATTGAATGTATCGCTTCCTACAACTTTCAATTCATAATTATTTCCATAAAAGAGAGTTGCTTCTAATTGATATAACCCGTCTTTTGTGTTTTCAGGTAATTCAAATTCTCTTAGCAAATTAGCTTTATTTTCTACAGCAATAGTTTCTGATCTTTCTAATAAGATGTTATTATCTTCATCTATTATTTTAAAATTTATTATGATATCGGATTTTCCAGAGAGTTTAATGTCTGTTAGTTTCATTATGACCACAAGATCATCTTCTACGGATATATCTTTGTAGATTGTGGGTATCTCTAACAACATATCAAATACAGGTTCCAGTTTTATTATATTTTTTTCAGGTTCAGAAGAAATGTAAATGCAATCCTGTGTTTCTTTTGGCTTATCTTCATGAACATTACAAGTTCCTATATAACTGCATGTTCTTTTTTGTATATTTTCCGAAGTGCACTCGCTCCACCCAGTGCACGTCCATTCATTATAGCAATTACCTCCTACAGAAGGTTGTGATGTACTATCGGAAGAATCATCATTAATAGGTGTTTCTTTTGTAGAGTAAACAGAGAATTGAGTTACACTGAAAACAAATGTTCCGTTCTCATATGAGATTTCTGTACAGATAGAGCTCGGACACTCCACACTGTTTAAAACAGGTGTTGGGTCTATATAATCTAAACTATAAACATAAACATTAGCAGATTTGTTAAGCGCAGGTAATGTATCTGTGCTAATTTCTATAGAGTTAAATGATATGCTAACATTACCATCTATATTTGCACCAGAACTCAGATCTACTGATTCTTGGAATACTATCTTACCTGCAGAGATGTTTTCAATTATTAGGTTTGCTATGTTTGAAACATCAGTTACACTTAAATCTGTTGTATCTCCTGAGAACTCGGTTGTTAAAATAGCAGAAAATTGTCGTGTTTCTGAAGAACCTTCATTTCCAAAAGAGTCTGTACAATTAACACCCCACATGTAAATTCTAGCTGTAAGATTGTTCAACATGAATTCCTGTGTCATGTTTTTTGTTACATTTGAATCTGTTTGGTTTATTACATCATTTATAATCAAGCTGCAGTTTGCTATATCAGAATCATCTGTTATGTTGTAACTTAATGTAATATCCCCATCATTATCTCCAGTATTGTTTGTAGGAGAGATTAGAGTTATAGCAGGAGCTTCGCTGTCAGAAGGCTCGCTACTTAAAACAGTGTAATCAATGCTGACGTTGTAAAGCTTTGGCGTCATGTCACTAGCATCACTGCTGAAGCTGGCCTTGTACTGGAAATACCTGTTAGCAGAAACAGACAAATTCTCTCCAGATGGATTAGTGTAGCTTCCTGAAAAGCTTTCATCACTGCAGTTAGCCAGTTCGCAAGACCTTGCCTGGAAAGTTAAATCAGTTCCAACTAAAAGGGCTGTCATGCCTTTTGCATCTCCGTTTCCACCATTGAAATCACTATCATTAACTTTTGTCCAACCAGTTCCAGAATCTATCGACTTCCACACATCCTCATCACCTTCTATTATGAAAATATTATCATTGCTATCAACAGCACCAGCTTTGATATGTTCACCTTCTCCGTTGTAATCATCATTTACTTTTGTCCAAGTTACACCAACATCAGTTGACTGCCAGACAT
>JAHIRU010000088.1 GCA_018818465.1 Nanobdellota archaeon | reverse complement strand
GGAACTTTAACAGGCACTTTCAGCAACGCTTTCATGATGCTGACTGATCCGATAGGATACGCGCATAAGATACAGGAAGGCAATTATGTCGATAACCCCACGGGCAAAAAAGGATCGTATGGTGTTGAGATCACTAAATTCGATATGAATTATTTATATATTGGTCAGCCTTCGATTATACAAGTGAACTTAAAGAATGAGGGTTCCTTCCCGGCAAAAAATGTTGTACTAGGAATTTCCATACCGTATAAAGAAGCGCAGAAAATGAGTGAAGTTAGTGGGGATACTGATATCCCTTACATAACAAATCTTGGTTTCACTCCAGGTTCTCCTCAAAATCCAGGAACAGAAGTTAAGAGTCCTAGACCTGGTGTTCATATATGGGGTCTTAGAACAGACAACGAAGAAGAAATACTCTATACAGATCCACCTATAGCATCAATGCCTCATCAGGATCAGTACTTTAGCCTGTTTACAGGAAATTTGACCTGTGCAAATTATGTTCTTTTCAATTTAAAAGAAAAATCAGTTCCAATAAGAGCTACTGTGGCTTATGACTACTCTGTTGAATCACAACTGAACATAGAATTTGTGTCAGTTAATGAATGGGAAAGACGCGTTCAAAACAATCAGTTAATCGAAACGCAGGTTGCATCGAGCATAAGCAGTTCTCCTGTGAAACTTTCAATAAGCACCAATTCACAGCCTATTAGGGTAGACAGGCCGTTCATAATATCCCTTGATTTGAAAACAGAAGTTGACAACAGCGCAATAGATGATGCTGTAGTAACAATGACTGTTCCGAGTTGGTTGTTAGAAAAGGATGACCTTTCAAGAATTTGCTTCGGTCCTGGCACTGTAACTAAGAATGTTCCAACAACTGCTACAGGTTCTCTTACAGGATTTGAAACAGTTATATGGAAACCAACAAGCGGTCAATATGAAAACTATCCTATAGGAAGTGAATCTGTTACATTGGTATGCCGGTTCTATAACGCTGAAAGCGGTTTGGAGAGAGAAATATATACTCTTCCATCAAAGACTTTCAATATACAGGCAAGAGGAGACTACAGGTTCTATAAATGGAAGGATAGAAAAGCTCCTGTAAACATTGGTCAATACTGTTGTAAAGATGATGATTGCGGAGACGACAACTTCAAATGCGATCTTGGAAAGGGTAAACCAGGTTTCTGTATACAAAAAGACAGAGACTTTGCACCGCATACAGACGGTACTTAAATTTAATATGTTTTAGAACAATCTAAACCATTATCAATAATCTTAACAGGTCTCTCATTCCAGGCGCAAAGCCTAGGATGAAGACCACTATTTTTAGGAAGTTCTTGAAGTCTCCATCATCTGCGTATTTGTCTATTATCCACAAAGTTGGTAATACTATTATGAACTTCAGAAGGAACATTGCCTGCGGACCCATCATGCCGATTAACAGTCTTGGGACTACATGCTGCTCCAAGTAGCCGAACATGGACAGAGCTATGAATGTAGCACTCGCGTCCAAGAAGTGCCCTGACAATATTGCTGTATTCTGGAAAGACCATAATTTCTTGAAAGAAGACTGTTTAAGTCCTATTTTATCAGAAAAACGCCTGAATGTATTGGTTTTGAAAAAATAATACAGGCCAAAAAATACTATAGTCCAAAAAAGAGCCAATCCTGCCACGATAAGAAAGCCCTCGAAGGCCATAATAGGCAGTAAATAGACATTAAGCGCACAGAGAGCTATCCCTATAACTGCCATGACCTTCCAGTATGGCAGCTTTCCATGAGAGAGCTTCTGCAAGAGCAGGGAGGCCAACAGTACAACCAGTGCCAAACTGAAGGTTATTATGTAGCTTCCAGGCGTCACGAAGAATGGCGCACTATAAAATGCATTCAAATCAGGTGTTGCTAAAACACCTGCAGTTGCAGCATCCTTCAACACTCGTGTACTGGAACCCCAGAATATGAAAGGAAAAATAGCTATAAAGAAGTACTTGTCTATGTGTATGTTCATTTTTTTGAGCATCTTGTAAACAAGGAAAACGGCTGCAATCAGTATAACAGAATATGTTAGTGTGTTGATTGGATTGTACCAGCCATTGCTTAGTATAGGTTCAACGAACCATTCATAAAAACCAGCCATGAAAATCCTCTCAAAAATTGTTATGAAATATGATTGTGGAACAGAGTTAATAAAGATTGGATTTTTTTGTCAAAATCACTTTTTTCGCAATCAAGAGACGATAAAACCTTTTTAGGTGGGCTCATACAATATATTGTATAGATTGTACAGCTGCATGAATAACTAATAGAGGGGATAACTGTTAATATGTACGACATGCTCACGCGTAAGAAGCTTTTGAAGATACAGGAAAGATTAGGCATGCGTATAGGCGTGATGCACGGCACGTACAAAAACCCTTCTGTAAGAACTCTGAAAGAAACGCTGGACACGCTGAACGAACTTTACAAGGTTGGATTAAAGGCGTTTGTTCTTCCAAGAGAGATGTTCGGAAATATAACAGAAACATCAGACATCTACAAAGTTCACTACGGCAACCTTCTAAAAATTAAGGATCTTGCAAACAAATACAATATAGAGCTCTCTTTGCATCATACAGCGCTTTCAAACCAGCCAGATGAAACACTTAAAATTTTCAGGAACCTCTCCTCGATAATGGACTGCCGTACATTCATTATAAATCCTAATTTTTATTCAATGATGTCCCATGAGCAGGCATTGAAGCTTGTCGTTTACAAAATAAATGAAATATTTATTGACCAGCAGGCTGATGTGAAAATCGGCATAGAAAACACAGGAAAATCCAGGGAACTGGGAGGTTTTGAAGATGCTATAGATATAGCAAAGAGAACGCAGGGAACAGAAGTTATAGTAAACTGGGGAAATATTCATGCTAGAGGCGCTGGTTCTTTGCGTACACAGGAAGATTATAAAAGAATTATTGAGAAGCTAAGGCAGGAAATAGGTCCGCGCTACTTTGATAGCGCCTATTTCATATTCTCTGGCACATCGTACGGTCCTTCAGGAAAAATAAAGGACATACCATTAAAGGATTCTGACATGAAATTAGAGTTCTTGATAAGGGAAATAATGTCTTATGACATCAAGGGTACAATCATTTTTGATGATCCGCAGAAAGAGAAATTCATTATAAAGATGATGGAAAAACTAGCTGACATGGTGCGGTAGACATGTCAATAATTCACATATTCGGAGGCAAGCCAATACCAAAGGTACTAGATTTCTTTAGAGTTAATTCCTTTTGGGACTACAGCTTAAGAGACGTATCAAAGGAAACAGGCATAAGTTATAGAAGCCTTCAGGAAATAATCCCACGTTTTGTAGAAGCCGGAATATTGGTTCAAACAAGAACAGAAGGCAAGGCGAAGATGTATAAATTTAATTCTGAAAACAGATTGTCTGAACAAATACAAGACATAGCAATAGAAAGCGATCTCCAATTCGGAGAAGCTCTAGCAAAAAAGGAAACCTTAGAGAAGCCTATACCACTATAAGTTGACAAATGTTAGGCCCCCAGCCTTTTAAAAAGGCGTAGGGTTCTCATCCACAAAAGGAGACGCTTTATTCTTCTGTTTCGGTTTTTTCTTTCTCAAGTAAAGCAGGCATAATTAAATTATACCTGTTTGTTGTGAATTTTATTTCATTTTCACTAGAATCGCCAGGTTCAGCACCTGTGAGATAAGACATTTTTTCACATATTTCTTTAATTTCAATTATCAACTTATTTTCATCCTCCTTTATGAACATTTTCAATTCAATCAGCGCTTTCGCCAAAGCACCGATAGGCACCTTATCATTTTCTTTTATATCTTTTTTCAGAATCTTCGAAAGAACTTTGAAGATGTTCTTACTGTTTTCTTTGGGAGGAGATTTTTCCTTATCTCTTTCTTCGAACCCCTGTCGTTCTTTTTTGAAATCTTCTGTTTTCACCCCCTTTTTGGTTTTGGGTTCGAATCCAAAATATAATATTAGCGAAAAGAATATTATTACAGCAATAATCAAGAAAAGCGAGAGGTTTCTCTCCCCTTCAAGCTCCTTTATTTTATTGTAGCTGCCCTCAACTTCAGAGAATTTTGCATTGACAGAATCAACTTCTTTCTGAAGTTGGTTAATTCGTTCTTTCTGATCAAGATAGGTCCTCATAT
>JAHIRU010000087.1 GCA_018818465.1 Nanobdellota archaeon | reverse complement strand
CCATGCCGGAATCTTTTTGACCAGTGTAAACAATCTCGCTCGCACCAAAAGCACGTGCAACAAGGCAGCAATGCGTAGATATTCTATGATCTCTGTAAGCCCTATTGCCAAGGCGAAGTACAGCTACTTGTGGCATAAAGATAATTGTTTACAGAAGTTAAAAACCCTGACAAAAAGTCCAAGGTTTTTAAGCTTCAAAAAGCATAATTAAACTATGAAAGGTTTATCACAAACATTGTATTTAGTTGTAGTTGCAGTTGTAATTCTCATCGTTGCATTGGTTCTTTTGACTATTTTCAGTGTAGGACTTGGCGGTGTAGTAGAGCTGTCAAAAGCTCAAGGCTTTTGCGGAACAGAAGGAGCAACCTCATGTAAAGCAACTGGCGGATTGCCTGTTGATTGGATTGTGCCTAAATATAATGTTGAAGGTACAGGCCTTGTTCCTTGCGCTACTATATTATGTGAAGACGGCACTGATACATGCGAAACCTGCGGTTTCCCAACTCAATAAGACATGTTTTTAAAGTTCAATATATATAATTAAACTATGAAAGGTTTATCTCAAACATTGTATTTAGTTGTAGTTGCAGTTGTAATTCTCATCGTTGCATTGGTTCTTTTGACTATTTTTGGTAGTGGTGTTGGTGTTATAACAGGGCTTACACAAAACACAAATCTTTGTATAACAAAAGCTACATCATCATGCACAGCGACAGGACAAATGCCTGTTGATTGGCGATCTTCGGTATTAAAAGATAAAGATAATAAACCTACATCATGTTATAATATTATAGCACCAGATGTTTGTACAGGAAATAGTTTCGAATTTGAGTCATCAACAGAACAGACAACTTAATAACAATCACTATAAAAACTTCTGGGACCATATTAACCTATTATGGAAAAGAAGATAATTGACCTGATAACTTCTGATTATTCTTGGGAACAGGCACTGTACAAGATAATTGCATGGGAAGGTCTTGATCCATGGGATATTGATATAACATCGCTTTCTAGCTCTTTTGTTTCTCATATTTCTAAAATGGAGAAAATGGATTTCAAAATACCGGCAAAATACGTTATAATCGCTGCTGTTCTTTTGAGAATGAAATCTGACCATCTTGACTTCCTGAATGAGATGCTCTCTTTACCAGAAGAAGATACTGGTGAAGGAGAAGGTGAAGAAAGAGAGCTGAAGGAAATAGAAAGCGAAATGGGAATGCTGAATGGCAATGGTTTTGACCTCAATGCAATAACTGTTCCTAATAAAAGACAGCCTCACAGAAAGGTTGTTCTTTCTGAACTTGTGTTTGCATTACGCAAAGTGATGAAATCGCAGGAAAAAAGAGAGAAGAGAAGAACAGTTAGAAGGGAGCAAATACATTTAAAGGAGCATAAAATTTCACAGAAGATTGACGAGCTTTACAAGAAAATAGACGGCATTCTAAAAAAACTAAAAGATGGTGAAACATCTTTCAGTAAGATAGTAACAGAATGGAATAGAGAAGAAGTGATAAACCACTTCCTTCCAATGATTTACCTGGATCATCAGAAAAAAATAGAGTGCACGCAAAAAGAAGCTTTTGATGAAATCTTTATAAGAAAACGCTGACCTATTATTTTGTATTAGAGTTTGTGATAATTATGGTAAATGACATTAAAAGTACGACACATAAAAAAATTATTGAAGCTGCGCTGTTTATATCAAACCAACCGCTGATGATAGACGAATTGGGAAAGATAGCTGGAATCAATTCTCTTGGCTATGTTAAAGAAGTTTTAACTGGACTGCAAAAAGAGTATGAAGAAAAGGGCATGGAGATTGTTTCGACACAGGACGGTTGGGAAATGCAGGTAAGAGCCAGCGTACTGCCGCAGGTTGCACATCTAACACCTTATTCTGATATGCCGGAAGGTTGCAAAAGATCCCTGGCTTTAATCATATACAAGGAACCAATAACTCAAGCTGAAATAATAAACATCCAGGGAAACAAAGCCTACGCTTATCTAAAGAAGCTCAGAAAAATAGGGCTCATTAGAACAGAAAGGTTCGGCAGGACAAAGAAGATAATCCTAACACAGGAGTTTGAGCGCTATTTCGGAGAAGAAAAATCAAAAGTAAAGAAAGTTCTTTCAGATGCTGTTGAGAGATCAATACAAGGCAAAGAGCCTAAAACAGAATCGAAACTGAAAAAAGATGAATTTGAATATTCGGATGAACCTAAATCAAAGAAATCTGCCAGGAAGATTGAACCTAAAAAGCCTTCCACAGAAGAACTCAAGCAGGTTTTTGGTGAAAACAACCCAAATCTAGCGGAACTTGACCTGTAGAGGTTTAAGTGACTTATTTTAATTTCATAGGGTGAATATAAACATGACAAACGATTCTATGTTCTGGGCTGATCAGGTTGCAAGAAAAATAATCAAGGAGAAAGGAAATAAGAAGAGGTACGTATGTGCAGCTGGAATTACACCATCAGGTGTAATTCATATAGGCAATTGCAGAGAGATAATGACTGTTGATCTTGTATCCAGAGCATTAAGAGATCTTGGAAAGAATGTTCGTTTTATTTATTCTTGGGATGATTTTGACAGGCTTAGAAAAATACCAAAAAACGTTCCCAATCCAAAAGAAATGGAAAAATACTTAATGAAGGCAATTGTTGATGTTCCTGATCCCTGGAAATGCCATAAATCTTATGCAGAACATTTCGAAAAGGCTGTTGAAGATGCACTCCCAAATGTTGGAATAAAACCAGAATTTATATACCAGAATAAAATGTTCAGAAAATGTGCATATGCAAAAGAGATCAAACAGGTGTTGGAAAACAAGGATAAGATATGCAACATACTGAATAAGTTCAGAAAGGAGCCTTTAGGAGAGGATTGGAATCCTGTAAGAGTTTATTGTAGCAAATGCGACAAAGAGGAAACAAAGATTACCAACTGGGATAAAGAATATTCTCTCTCGTACGAATGCAAGTGTGGGTATAAAGAGATGTTTGACTTCAGGAAGAAAGGTATAGCAAAACTCCAATGGCGCGTAGACTGGCCAATGCGCTGGAACTATGAAAAAGTTGACTTTGAGCCAGCAGGAAAGGACCATTCTACTGTAGGAGGATCTAGAGATACTGGAGTAAT
>JAHIRU010000009.1 GCA_018818465.1 Nanobdellota archaeon | reverse complement strand
GTGAGTGAAAGTTGTATTGAAGTTAATGGCGACACGAATAAAGTCGTCATTAAATTAAAGGGAGAAAGTAAATATTCTTCCAAAATTGATTTTGAAAAAGGGGTGAGGGATTATCTCAGTATTCTTTTAATTAGACTTGACAAAAATGTCGGCCTAAAAGCTGAGATATCCGAAGTTGAATCCAATCAAATTGTTATAAAGGGTGATCTGGTGTTTGATATTAAGAAAAATAATATCATCAACCCAGATGAACTCAAACGATTTGATTGGTGTTAAATTTGGGATTTTTATGGCGTGGCTTATGCCCGCCATATTTTTGGCTAACCGGGATCAAAATCAAGGAGGTGTGATCATGATTGATTACATCATTTCTTTATTTGATTCCCAGGAGGGTTTCTTTTTTTTAACTTCAATAATAGGAGCAGCGCTATTTAATCTAGTGCTGATCTATTTTTGGAGAAGTATGCCACGAAGGTTTATGTTTCTTTTCATCGTGGCATCAGGAATTGTAGTTCGCATTTTCGTGGAACTTGATCCTGTGAGCACTTTGCTTTTTATGGCATTGTGTTTAATGGGTTTGATGTTCTGGGATATTGCGGATATGTCAGTTCCGCGAGAAAAAACCCAAAACAATGAGGCCGAAGAGAATCAATCCGATCAGGATTTGATTTCTCGTGCAGAAGGTCTCGTTGGAAGTTAGGATTTTACAAAACAAGGAAGTTCCAGGGATCGGTTTTCCGATTCCTTTTTTGTTTATATATATCACTTTAAAGGGATACGTATATAATGTTTTACAACTGTAAACTATTTAAACTTCCGGCACCAATTATTTTACAGATATAAAACAATGGTGTTTAATTTGGAAAAAGAAATAAAAATTGCTATAGCAGGCGTAGGAAATTGTTGCAGTTCGCTTATTCAAGGATTATTTTATTACAAGGATGTTAATTCTAATGATGAAGTTGTTCCTGGATTAATGCATAATGTTATAGGCGGATATAAAATATCGCATATAAAGCCTGTGGCTGCATTTGATGTTGATGCACGCAAGGTTGGAAAGGATCTTTCTGAAGCTATATTCGAGAAGCCTAACAATACAATAATATTTCATAAAAATGTTCCTAACATGGGCGTAGAAGTTAAAATGGCGCCTGTTCTTGATGGTGTTGCTGATCATATGAAGGAATTCCCTGAACACCAGACCTTTGTTGTGTCGGATAAAAATCCTGTTGATATAACCAGTGAATTGAAAAAATCAGGCGCAGAAATTCTTGTCAATTACTTGCCTGTAGGCTCTGAAGAAGCTGTAAGATATTATGCTCAATGCGCACTGGATGCTGGCTGCGCTTTTGTCAATTGCATGCCTGTATTCATTGCTTCAGATGATGCATGGGCAAAAAAGTTTGAAGATAAGGGACTGCCTATTACTGGCGATGATTATAAGGCTCAAATAGGGGCGACTATTGTTCATAGAACTCTTACAAAACTTTTCATTGACAGGGGTGTGGAGCTTGATAAAACATATCAATTAAATATTGGCGGAAATTGTGATTTCCTAAATATGATAGAAAGACAAAGATTGAAGAGCAAGAAGATAAGCAAAACATCTTCTGTTCAATCACAGTTGCCAACACCACTTCATCCAGATAATATTCATATCGGACCAAGCGATTATGTTCCATGGCAGAAAGATAATAAGATTTGTTTTATTAGAATGGAAGGAAAAAAATTCGGAGGAACACCAGTTAAAATAGATTTAAAGTTGAGTGTAGAAGACTCGCCAAATAGTGCAGGATGCGCGATTGATACAATAAGATGTACAAAATTGGCATTAGATAGAGGAATTGGTGGAAGGTTAATAAGCATATCAGCATTCATGATGAAACACCCACCGATACAATACCCTGATAATGTAGCAAAAGATATGGTGGAAGAATTTATTTTTGGGAAGAGGGAACGTTGAATTTTTTCACTAAAAAATCCATCCATTCCAGAAGTTTTGGTTTCATATCTATGTTTTTACTTGCTAAAACAAACAATTTAAGTGGAACTTCTATTTCACATCTTCTAAAATGTTCAAATTGCCTATAAGTGTAATTAGTGTTTAATGTTTTGTTTATAAAATATATTGTTTTTTTATCAGTTCCGTGTATATTTTTGAATTTTTCTAAAATTTTAGAAGTATCTTTATTTTCCAATCTTACTATATCAGATATATATTTTACAGCTTCTTCAAGTCTTTTTTGTTTTTCTGGATTATCATAACCTAAAAATCTATAGAAATTTACAATTGATTCTCTTGAAGAAATTGATGATATGACCATTATTTTTTTATTGTTTCTCAAATGTTCAGTTGGTATATGATTCATATAGATTTGAAACTCTTTCAATAATTGTTTTAATTGTTTGAAAAACAAGAGTGTTCTATTCAAAGTCTTTTGAGAAGTTACCGTAGAATATTCTATAGTCCATGTAGTTCTTCTTTTATATGGTTTACAGCCATCAAAAGTAAATAATGTCATTAAAAAACTCTTTTTTATTTTATTATCACCACTTATAACCCATTCTGGAACAATATAACCTATTTTTGTTTTATCTCCTGCAGGTACACCAGCCAAAATTAAGATTCTAGCAATTACAGCACTATTTATAACAGCTTTGTAGGGTTGAAGTTTATATTGACCATATTTTGGTTTATATGGTATGGTTTTACCTTCCAAACCGAAAAGATCTTTACATGTTTTAATAAACCAATCACATTCATCTTTATTGCTTGAATATAGAATTATTTTTCTTGTTCTTGGTCTACCATCAGATGTATACCAATCAATATGCCCATCTGTCATTAAAGCTGCTACTATTTGAGCTAGTTCTGGAGACGGATATAAAGGTAAAAGCTTTTCAGCCAAGTTTTTACTTTTCTGTTTAATTCTGGGAAATTTATCAACTAATTCATCAAAAGTTACTATTGATTTAATAGATTTTTTATCCATAATATCATTTTTTTAATTTATACAATTTAACTAGACCCGGAATAGAGACAATCTCTTTTACATCATTGTCCATATATTCATTCAAATATACGTGGATGCATGATTTACTAATACCACTTCTTCTAGCAATTTCTCTTATCCAAAGCCCTTGTGGATTATCAGCTAAAATTTTCTTTATTTTTTTCACAATTTTCTTATTTGGTGCCTTTGTTTTTCCCATATTTATATATGGACATGTGTCCTTATAAGGTTTATGTTCATCAAAGCAGAAAGAGAGCGTTAAATATTTATAGACTAATTATATAGTATAGCTATTCTCCATGCGGTAAAAGGTTTCGGGGAGTGTTATTACTTATCAAAACTTGCCTATTTTCAACACTAGGCATAGGAAACGGAGAATACAATGAAGAATTTTTTAGAATTTATGTTGGCTATAATAGCCTTAATTTTTTATTTCACCTCATCAATTTTTTTACAGGGCCAGACTCTGGATTAAGGAGAAAGAGTAATGAAAACAATAAAAGAAATGATAGAACGTTTTTTTGGTATCCTTCATTTTTCTTTAATTGTCATTATTTGGTTTATAATTCTCGTGATAGGAGGAATAATATGTTATATTGTAATAATACCAATTCTTCATATTTCAGATGGTAAATATTGGAAGGAGATAACATGAATAAATGGGAATCCTAATCCCGTTTTTTTGTTCTCTCTATCTCCTTAAAGGGATACATACAGCAAATTTTGACAAAGAGAAAGCTTATATATTGTCCCGTCAAGAAAGCATTGTCTCGCGTAAAATATGGATGTCTTGCGTGAGACAAAATACCTCTATATGAACACGAAATACGCTGTCTTTCGTTATAATCCCCTCGTGAGGGACCGAAAGCTTTATATACCCTTTGTCACTAGTAAATAGTAACAAACTGTTTAAATACAGCAACGCAAGACAAAATGTCTGGAGAGATAACATGAAAGAAACAATTTACAGCAATCCTATTGGAGAAACATACGGTTCAGAAGAAAGAAAAGAAATTAAATTAGGTGACCCTGTAGGTGATATTTTCAATTATCCAACAAATGTAGTTTTTGTGTTTGATCCTAACACCGAAAAAGTTTATAAAAACAAAGAAATAGTGGAGTTTAGAGCTTAGGTGATTGTTATGGCTAAAATTGAAAAAAGACGCTACTTTGATGCAGAAGAGATAGACGACATCTATAAAACTGAGTTTGATGGTCGTAAACATGAATTCTTGGATACAGCCACATCTTGGGATGACATTGACAAAGAAACTCGTGAAAGAGTTGAAAAGGTTATAGTCAAAAGGGTTCAAGCAATGCCTCGTCTTGAGGACGAAGACATAGAGAAGCTTAGAATAATCAGCCCACAAATAGTTGGCAGTCTTTTTGATAGAGTTAAATTTTTGAAAGAAAGGGTTGAGGAAACTCAAAATACGATGAAAGATCGTACTGATATTCATAATGACATGATTAGCGAGATAAACGAAGATATTAAAGAAAGAAATGGCATGCTTGGAAAAGCAATGAATATTGACGAACAAAGAAGCATAAAACTGGATATTTCTGTTTTAAGAAAGGAAAAAAGGAAAGAAGTTATTCAATTGTGGAGAGATATGTTTGATCTGAGAACAGAACTGAAAGAATTGCTTGAACAGTTCCAAAATGAGCAAAAACTTGCAGATCTTTTCAAAGACATAAAATCAAATACTGGGAAGGAAGATTAGTATGAAACTAAGTTTAAAACCAAACGAATCAACAAAACAAATTCCATACGAAAACGGTTTTGTTGTTGATGAAAATGAAAGGTATATAGGAAAATATTTGATAGTAGGTAATGATCTTAAAATATATCATTATAGACGGAGTTCTGAAAACGATTTATTAGATGCTTTTCCGGAAGCCGGGTTAGGAAATCCTAGAGATGACTCCGAGTTTGAAGATTGATGGTGATTAACATGATAGAAACAAAAGAAAAAATATTTACTAGCGAAGTTAAGAAACTTATTCCAATCCTAGGTAGAAGTACAGCCGAAAGACTCAGCAGAGCATACTTGCTTGGGGATGAAGATACAAGAGAAAGAATCTTCGGGCTTATTGATGTAGCTAAGGCAGCTGTTTTCACTGAAAACGAGCTTAGAGATAGTATTCTTATGGAACCGCCTGAAAAAGAAGCAGTTGCTAAAGGCCAGTTAAATCTTGGCAGTGTTCTTTATGGCAAGAAAAAGATGTATCCATTCAAGTTTGAAAAAGAAAGGCTTTTAATGCACATGGGTATATTCGGTTCTTCAGGTTATGGTAAAACAAATCTTGCGAATAAAATGGTATTTGAATTAGCAAAAGAGGATATTCCGATTTTGATATTTGATTTCTCAAAAAGAAATTATAGAAATCTGTTAAAAACAAAACTGAAGGATAAAATTGATATTTATACTGTTGGTAGAAACGCGTCTCCTTTAAAATTCAACCCACTAAGACCGCCTGACGGCATTTCAATGACACAATGGATGAAGGAATTCGCAGCTGTGTTCGATCACGCTTATTGGTTAATGGGTGGTGGTAGACACATAATTCTTAAGTCTTTTGATGGTGTATTTGATGAAAAAGAAAAACCAAGATTAAGAGACATTAAAGGATGGATAGAGGAATACGGAGATCTTAAGCTACCGATGAGAGAAAAGAACTGGGTATCAACAGCTATTAGACCATTGGAATCTTTGTGTTTCAAGGAAATTGGAGATGTATTCAATTGCGATGTTGGTACAAAACCTTCTGATTTTTTGAGGAAAGGTAGAATTACAATTTTAGAACTAGATGCTTTAGACACCAGCGACAAGACATTTTTCATAGAAATTATAATGCAGTGGTTAAGAGACTGGCTTTTGGTTAGTGATCAGAGAGAGAAATTAAGAGGAGTAATAATTTTAGAGGAAGCGCACCATGTTCTGAACCGTGATAAGGCTAACAAAATGGGTTCAGAAACTGTGATGGATCTTATATTCAGAGAAATCAGAGAACTGGGACTTGGTATAATTTATACAGATCAGCACCCATCATTGGTTTCTTATCCGGCATTGGGTAACACATCTACGCACATATACATGAATTTGGGTCTTGATACAAAGGGTTCTTCTGATATCTTGGATGCATCACACATGCTAGGGCTCGACTATGAGGAAGAGGGTGTTTACCTTAGAAGAATTCCTGTAGGGCATGGTTTTATGTTGTGCAGAAACTTCGAATTCCCGAGACCATTCTTAATGGGTTTCGATGAAGTAAAAATAGATAAAACAGTTATTTCAGATGAAAAGGTTTCAGAATTCATGAAGACATATGATAAAATGGTCGAACCTCAGGAAAAGAGTGCAGATGAATCAGCAGAAGAAACTGCAGATAATGTTGAAGAAAAAGAAGATAATATTGTTGGAAAAAACGAAGCAATAGAGAACGCAGAACCTGCAAAGAAGACAATTAATGATTCTAAATTAAAGGATCTTGCAAAAGAATTCCAAAAAACAGCTCAAAAAATGATGGAAGATTTGAACGGCATCAAGGAAAAAGAGGATGTCAAACCGATAAAAGAAGAAATTGTTGAACCAATAGAAGAAAATGATGTTGTTCAGGAAATAAAGGAATTCGAAAGGAAACTAATTGAAAAGAAATCTCCTAAAAAGGAGAACCAGCATTGGGAAGATGGAGAAACTGTAATAAACGTTCCTATAGAAAAATTAGATGATCATGGTTGGAAGATTATAGACGTTGTTGGTAATGGCCATGGAGTATTTGCTTCACAGATATACAAAGCTATTAGAGTATCCGGTACTGTTTTCAATGATAAGATTGGTGCACTGTTAGACATGGGTCTTGTTCAAACAGCTAGAGGAAAAAGCGGCAAGAACAAACTTCATTATTACTTTTTAACAGATAGGGGAGAAAAGGTTTTTCACGGCAAATTTCAAAGATATGAAGGCAGTGTAGAGATGGATATAACAGAATTGCTTGAGTTGTTTTCTCTTGTAGGTTGGAAGGCTACTCGCAAGATAGATATCTTAGAGATAAACAAAGATGATGAGATACTGCCAGTAGCTCTTATTGATTATACAGACAGAAATCAAATATATGAAAAATTAAAAGAAAACAAGCACTTTGTCTGTGCAAATGAAACATTAAAAAACATAATAATTCAACAGGCTGCAAAACGTTCTTTGAGAAAGCCAGGTCTGGCAATTTTTGTAGCAACAATCGGAGACTTCCAAGAGAACTGCAAATTTGATAAGGTAGAGTTTGACGTGAAATAAATCCAAAATTCTTAAAAACAAACAACTTTTAAATAATTGATCAAACAAATAATAATCATGTTTAGTTATGTTACCCGTTTCAATGGGTTAGTTTCATGCTATTCTATATCTATATCGAAATTATTTCCATTAGCATAAGCTATGGAAATTAAAATGATCGAGAAAGGTCAACAAAGACAACTTTTGATAAAGTAGTATTTGTTTTTTATCATGCAGTTGTGTATTGCCTGTCTAAGGCACAGTCACTCGGCGAAACAATTCGTCATCGTTCACAACGTAATGCTCCACACAGGGGCACATCAGTTTTATTCAATTTACCCGACCGACCTGAGGATCGAGTAACACTTTTGTGTAGCCGTTTCGAAAAAACAAGCTTTCCATTCTGGATGAAACGGCTACTTATTTTTTGCAGATTCGGATTGACACCACCTTGACAAGCAAATGAGATATGTAGAGATATATAATTTACTGAAACATGTTTGAGATTTTTTAAACACCTCCTTAAAATAAAAAGTCAAGGTGGTGGTTTTTTTTAATTTTGAATTTTATGCTCAATATATATGGAAATTACATCAGTTACCGTTTCTGATCTCTTTTCTTAACAAACAGAGCTATTTGTTAGGAATGGAAATTGAAATGGTTTTTTTGGCCTCGCTCGGACATCAATCAATGATGTCTGTTTTTGATTGGTACTCCAGCGCCCTGGTCAATAAATAGACATTTCTAACAAAAACTAATAACATAGGGAATCTGCTTGCAGTATTCTTACGCCTAGCTAGGCGATTGTACATTTAGTTATGAAACTGTCTGTGACTAGGGCTGCTGGTTTTTCTAAAAACAATTAATATTTATGTACTTCTTATGTGAATAAATTTACTAATTCCTATTTTCAGGAGGTACCTGTCCGATGATTTACATAGTAAACGTCGGGTTCTATTAGCTTAGTTTATCAAGTGTCGGGTTCTATTAACTGCATTAAGAGTGAACAAAGTGGCAAACATTTAAAAGTTATTTCAAGGTCTTATCAGCATATGCCTCATCAAGGAATGGGGATTAATATTGAATTAAATAAACTTCGGGAGGTAAAAGACTTCTTTCTTATATTGGAGCACACCCTGCTCCATACATATTGTTTCTTTTACTTGCTCAACAATGGTTGAGTTAAAAACTCACTAGAGTTTACTTAAACCGTCCAACAAGTTATCGCACTTATTCGGACGGTTCCTTTATAATTGTCAATTATAAGGGATAAAAAGTTATTTATATCCCTATTAGTTAAATATTAACATGGTAGACAAAATTGACAAGTGTCCTTACTGCAGTAGCACGCGTACAGTATGGCGTGGCTACAGATACAATGAAGCAACAAAAAGACATCTAAGACTATGCAAAAAATGCAATCGTAAGTATACACCCAATGACAATTTCCTTAGGATGCGATTCAAAAAGGATACAATTATGAAAGGCGTCAACCTTTATGGTAAAGGCCTGTCTCTTTCTGAAGTGCAGCATGAAATGAAACATCGTTATGATGTTAAGGTTTCTCGCTGGACTATACTGAAATGGTTCAAGAAGTACACTAAAAAATAGCTACATCTTTTCAGGAGCTTCAATGCCAAGCAATTGCAAAGCGTTCTTCAATGTTATTTGTGTTGCTTTTACCAAAGCTAGCCTTGCTGCCGCTGTATTCTTGTCTGCTTTTAAAACCGGTAGAGTTTGATAGAATTCATTAAATATGGATGCGAGATTGTGAACATAGCTGGCAATATAATGAGGTCTGTAATCTTTTGCGGCGTTTTCAACGACCTGTGGAAATTCTGATATCGTTTTTATGAGTTTTATTTCCTTTTTGTCTACTAAAAGGGATGGATCAAAATCTTTAATTGTTTTTACTTTAGCCTTTTTTAAAATAGAGCAAGCCCTTGCATGCGTATACTGAACGTATGGTGCGCTGTTTCCCTGGAAATCCAATGCTTGGTTCCAATCAAAAACTATAACCTTTTCAGGCGATTGCATAATCATATTATATTTTATTGCACCTAATGCAACCTGCTCGGCTATTTTTTTGTGCTGCGCAACAGGCAAAGAAGGGTTCTTTTCCTTCGTAGCTTTCAAAGCAAGAGCGTACATTTTTCTTTTGAGATCGCCATACAATATGACTTTTCCTTCACGAGATTTCATCTTGCCTGAAGGAAGAATAACTAGTTCATAGGAAAGATGGTATTCCTTGTCAGCAAGTTTTTTGTTGTAAATTCCAATAGTTTTTATCAGTTGCTGGAAATGAAGCTTCTGCTCAGATCCAACAACGTGTATTATTTTGTCTGGATGGTATTCCTTTTCCTGCATCTCAGCCAGTGCTAGATCCTTTGTTGAATAGAGTGCTATGCCATCTCTTCTTAAAACAAGAAAGACTGGTAAATTGTATTTTTTCAGGTCTACTATCATAGCGCCTTCGCTTATTTCTGCTATGCCTTTTTTATGCAATTCTTTAACTATCTTTCTGCCAGGTTTTTCAACCTCAGATTCCATATAAAGCCTGTCAAAGTTTGCGCCAAAGTCTTTGTAAATTTTATCAAAATAATCAAGACTCCATTTTTTTCCTTTTTTCCAAAGTGGTAATAATTTCTTGTCACCATCATAAAGTTTTTTATTTATTTCATCAATTTCCTCAGCAACTTTTTGGTTTAGAGATGCCTTTTCATTTGATTCTCTATAAACTTCTCCTATCCACAAACCCTTGTCGACGTCTTTAGGTGGTTTTGAATTGTAGATGTTTATCAACCCCCAAAGAGCTTTTGCTACATGCGGACCTATATCGCCCTGGTAATTCGCTCTTATAATTTTATTTCCAGTTGATTCTAAAACACGGCATAAAGATTCTCCAAGTGCTATGTTTCTGACGTGTCCTATGTGAAAGGCTTTGTAGGGATTTGTCTGTACGTATTCTACCATCAACCTCTTTCCTTTTCCTGTTTTCGATTTCCCGTAAGCGTTCCTTTCTTTCAGTACATCCTTCAATACCATGGAAGCGATTTTTTCAGAATCTGCATAAAAATTTACATAAGGGCCAACAGGTCTTACTTCTCTGATTAAACCAGAAGGATTTAGTTTTGATGCAATATCTTTTGCTATTTCTGCAGGGTTTTTTCTGTATTTTTTTGCAAAAGCGAAGCAAGGCAAAGCCAAATCTGCACCAATTTCTTCTGGCGGTTTTTCTAAAAGTTCTTCTGCTTGTTTTTTTGAAACATGCTTTTGTAAAAGTTTCAAAACTTCGCTTTGTAATTTTTTATTTGCATTCATAACTTTATTTTGAAGTTACAGAGTAATAAAATAATTGGTTAGTTGTCACTAAGTTAACTAAATTTTATATGTTAGGTAACTATATAATATTCATGAATTCTTTAAAGGATTCTTTTAGAAGAATTTTTATCGTTTCAGTTTTTTTGTCATTCTTAATTGTTCCTGTAATTGTATCTGCTGTACCAGCTTACATAACACAGCAAGGCAGGCTTGTTAATTCTACATCAGGTAACACAATAAACGGAACACATAATTTTACATTCAGAATATACACAGCTGAAACCGGGGGAACAGACATTTGGGATGAAGGCCATCTAAACGTTTCTGTAACAAACGGTGTATGGCATATTGTTTTGGGAACCAACACAACAATTGATTTAAACTTTACTCAAAATTATTGGTTAAGCATACAAGTTAATGACAATTCTGAAATGACACCAAGAAGAAGAGTAACAACATCTGCTTATTCGTTCTATACGAACAACACCGATTTGCTTGACGGAAAAGACTCCAGTTATTTTGTTGCAGTCGCTGGTGATGATCTAGCAGGCAACCTAACTGTCAATGCTAACAAGACATACTGGCTAGGCAATGAAACAGAGTGGTTCGGCAAAATTTACAGCGACATTTTCAGAGGTGTTAGTGGCTTATTCGATTCCATAGGAGTTGGCAATGTTACAATCCCTAGCGGTGACACTGTTATTTGGTCCAACGGCACAATTGAAACAACTCAGTTCTATGGTGGTGTAGCTGATAACTGGATAAACACAACAGGCGATACAATGACTGGTTCATTAAACATATCCGATGCGTTGTGGCTGTATGCTAACGGTTCAATCAGCATGGGTGGCAACTTCTCAGTGTTTGGTGGTGCAGTTGTGATATGGAGTAACGGAACAGTTGAAACAGATGCTACTAGTTCTTATGGTGGCATAGCTGATGACTGGGTCAATGAAACCGGAGATTATATGACTGGAGAATTGAATATTTCTGGCAATATTTACCTATACCCTAACGGTTCGATTAATGTTGACGGCAACATATCTGTACCTACAACTGTGGTTATCTGGTCCAACGGCACAATTGAAACAACTGATAGTGACACAATTTATGGAGGCGTAGTTGATAGTTGGGTCAATATAACTGGTGATACCATGACCGGTGAGTTGAACATATCAAGTAAGATTTACTTGTATCCGAACGGTACAATCCTTGTTGATGGTGATTACAGAGTACCAACTGGCGTAGTTATATGGTCTAACGGCACAGTTGAGGTAGTGGATAGTGACACAATATATGGTGGCGTAGCTGATGATTGGGTTAACATAACAGGCGACACAATGACAGGAGATTTAATAATACAAGGCAATCTCACAGTAATAGGAGATTACATAAATGCAACTGTAGCTAACCAATATCTTAATGGTACATTTCTTCCAGAATTGACAAGCACTTTTGACATAGGTAGCCCTACAGCAGAATGGAAAAATATATATGCTGACTATTTTGTAGGAGCTTTAACATGGGGTAATATAACAAGCTTCCCAGTCAATTGTTCAGAGGGTTACTATGTAAGAGGATTTGATAATGATGAACTGCATTGTGTAGCTGATAATGACACTATTTACGGTGGCGTAGCGGATAATTGGGTCAACACAACAGGCGACACAATGACTGGTTCACTGAACATCAGCGATGCATTATGGCTCTATGCTAACGGTTCAATCAGCATGGGTGGTAACTTCTCGGTATTCAGCGGTGATGTTGTCATCTGGTCTAACGGAACAGTTGAAACAGCTGCAGGAACAACATATAGCGGTGTAGCAGATAACTGGGTTAACGAAACAGGAGACTACATGACAGGCGAGCTTAACATATCTGGGAAGATCTATCTTTATCCAAATGGAACAATCAACGTTGACGGCAACTATTCTGTTCCTAGCGGAGTTGTCATATGGTCTAACGGCACAGTAGAAGTTATTGACAGCGACACAATTTACGGTGGACTAACAGATACATTCGTTAACACTACAGGCGACAACATGACAAGCCTAGATGCTAATGCAACTTACTGGATTGGTTCAGACAGTGTTTGGTGGGGCAAGATACTGACAGACACTATCCGTGCAGTCAATGCTATATTCGATACAATGACAGTTGGCAATGTTACTGCATCAGGCGGTGATGTTGTTATCTGGTCTAACGGTACAGTGGAAGTAATTGATAGTGACACAATATACGGTGGAGTAGCTGATGATTGGATTAACGAAACCGGAGATTATATGACAGGTGAACTCAATATATCAGGCAAAATATACCTATATCCAAACGGGACAATCAACTTGGATGGCAATTTGTCTGTCCCAACTGGCGTAGTTATTTGGTCCAATGGTACTGTTGAAGTTGTGGATAGCGACACAATTTATGGTGGCGTAGCTGATGATTGGGTCAACATAACAGGCGACACAATGACTGGAGATTTAATAATACAAGGCAATCTCACAGTAATAGGAGATTTCATAAATGCAACTGTAACTAACCAATATCTTAATGGTACATTTCTTCCAGAATTGACAAGCACTTTTGACATAGGTAGCCCTACAGCAGAATGGAAAAATATATATGCTGACTATTTTGTAGGAACTTTAACCTGGGGTAATGTAACATCTTTCCCAGCTAATTGTTCAGAGGGTTACTATGTAAGAGGATTTGATAATGATGAACTGCATTGTGTAGCTGATAATGATACAATTTACACTGGCATAGCAGACAGTTGGGTCAACGAAACCGGAGATTATATGACAGGTGAACTCAATATATCAGGCAAAATATACCTATATCCAAACGGGACAATCAACTTGGATGGCAATTTGTCTGTCCCAACTGGCGTAGTTATCTGGTCTAACGGTACTGTGGAAGTAATTGACAGTGACACCGTATACGGCGGCGTAGCAGATAGTTGGGTAAATGAATCTGGTGACACAATGACAGGTAACCTTACAATGAATGGTAACTGGATAAACGGATTCTTGACAAGACTTGCTTGGGGCAACATTAGCAGTGTACCAGGATTTGTCACAACTGGTGATACTTACGTTAATGTATCAGGAGATGTGATGACTGGTGACCTGAATGTATCTGCTAACCTAAAAACAACAGGTAACTTTACAGTTGGTACAGACTTTGTTATTTGGTCTAACGGCACAGTGGAAGTAATTGACAGCGATACTGTTTACGGCGGCGTAGCTGATGATTGGGTCAATGAAACAGGCGATACAATGACTGGAGAACTCAATATATCCAATAAAATATACCTGTATCCAAACGGAACAATTTTAATGGACGGTAATTTGTCAGTGCCGACTACTGTTGTCATATGGTCTAACGGCACAGTTGAAACAACTGACAGCGATACTATTTATGGCGGTGCAACAGATAGTTATGTTAACACAACTGGCGACTACATGACAGGAGAACTTAACATTTCTGCACATATTTACTTGTACCCTAACGGAACAATCAATGTTGATGGAAATTACTCTGTACCAACTGGCGTTGTGATATGGTCTAACGGAACTGTTGAAACAGGTTCATCATCATCTTATTCGGGCGTTGCTGACGATTGGCTCAACGAAACTGGTGATGACCTAAGAGGCAACATAACAGTCAACGCAAACAAAACCTACTGGCTAGGCAACCAAACTGAATGGTTTGGCAAGATATGGACTGATATTGTAAGAAGCGTGACAGCCACATTCGATACAGTTACAATTAATGAAAACCTTCTTGTTTTAGGCAACATAACAGGCAACTTGTCAGCATCAAACGTCACCTTAAAAGATGCTGCAAATTTCTTCCCAACGCTAAGTGAAAATGCAGAAAGAGCTTTTGAATATCTTGGTTCTGCAATAGCATCACAACTGAACGGTACATGGAAGCTTCCTATATTGGACAAGGATTTAAACGCTCCACCAGGCACTCCAAGCGTAGGAGACAGATATATAATAGCTGGCCAGACTAGTTGGTATGATCAGAGATGGCCATATAGAGTTCCAATAGAGATTGACAGCACTTATGTATATAAAAACGAGAGTAATTATGCTATAAGGATTGCTTTCCCACCAGGAAGCCCTGTATTCACAAACGCACTTGCTAACGGCACAGACATTGTCTTCACAAAAAGTGACGGTCAGACAAAAATAACAACAGGAGAACTGGAATTATATGACTCAAGCATACCTGCAGGGGTTTTCTGGATAAAATTAGACCTGCTTGACAGCACAGCAAACACAACAATTTACGCATACTATGGTTACTCGGGTGCAAGTGCACAGTATGATATTTCATCAGCACAAAACACATGGAAAAAGAATTACGGTCTTGTTTATCACATGAACTTTACAGCAGTTCCGCCAACTGGTTCATACTTTTCATGGGATTCAACAACCAATGCAAGGCATGTAGGCTCTGGAAGCACGACATATGTAGGACTTCCTGCATTGGCTTCCTCGATAGACGGCTATGGAACTTATTTTGACGGAACAGATGATGCTTTCAACCTAAAAAACATGCCTTATTATGAATCAAACTGGGGCGAAGGCGAATACGGAAACAGGACTCATATAATAGTGTTCAACACATCAGCAGACATAACAACAAGGCAATTCATTGCATCAGAAGGCGGAACCGTTAATGGATGGGACTGCTATATAGAGAACAGCAATATAACTTGCGGAGCATGGGCAATAAGCAACGGATTCAGTGGTAAATGGTTTACAATACCGATAGAAGCCAATCATGACAACTATGTCGTGACAACAGTCTTCCGTTGCGATGACACTGACCGAAATGAAATTTGTGAAACATCCACAAATGACCAATACAACAACTTTACAATGTATTTGAATGGAACATTAGTAGGCACAGCAGAACATAGTGACTCTCTTGGAACAGAAGTTGGAATGAACGCCCATAGCGGGGATGGAGGAATAGGATATACTGGTAAAAACGATAAATTACTTTTAGGTGGAGGGAAATCATCTGCATCAACACATTTCTTCGGCGGAACCATACGCGAGTTTCAGATAATTGACATTGCGTTAGATCTGAATGCACATAAAACATTCGAAACAATGTTCAACGACACCTCATTCATGAGCATAAGCTCAGAACAATCACAATCAAGCGGAGCAACAGGAGCATGGGCTGGACATGAGAACAATATAACAGAATATAATAGTTCTGGTGACTGGGATATGAGGTCAGCTCAATCAGGCTGGACAGTTTTCGTGAAAGATGAATCATTGATTTATGCTTATGATGCCACGGTTGATGCTTGGATTATAGCTTCATTGATAGGTTCGCATAGGACTTTAACAGATTTAAATGGATGCGATCCAATCACAAACATATGCTGGCATTTTGCAAACCAAGACGATCATGATGCAGCTACAAGATATGCCACAAATGATCAAGGAGGTCTAATGCCTGCAGGCTATACAACAGAAATAGGATTGAATACACTTTATAGGATAACTGAATGGTTAACAGACGAACAGTTCTTAAATGGAACTTTAGAAGATGGCATATTAAACATAACTCTGAGACATTGGTTGCTAGTAAATGCTACAGGTGACATAATGACTGGTGACCTGAATGTATCTGCTAACCTAAAAACAACAGGCAACTTTACAGTTGGTACAGACTTTGTCATATGGAGTAACGGCACAATTGAAACAGGTGCAACTGCCAGCTATGGCGGCGTAGCTGATGACTGGGTAAATGTTACTGGTGACACAATGACAGGCAACCTTACAATGAATGGCAACTGGATAAACGGGTTCTTGACAAGACTTGCTTGGGGCAACATTAGCAGTGTGCCAGGATTCATAACCACTGGTGATACTTACGTTAATGCATCGGGTGACGCAATGACTGGTGATTTGAATATCACAGGCGGTGCTTTATTAGTTAATAACGGGCTCAATGTTAGCGGTGATTTCTTTGTTAACGACACAGGAGGTATCCAATTAATATTGTACAAAGGCTGTAGTTTGGAAACAGTTGCAGGTGGTAATATTGTATGTGGTACAGACGCTGATACCATTTACAGTGGCGTAGCAGATGATTGGGTAAATGAGACAGGCGATTATATGACCGGGGAACTCAACATCTCAGGCAAGATATACCTGTACCCTAACGGATCGATTAATGTTGATGGCAACTATTCAGTTCCAACTGGCGTAGTCATATGGTCCAATGGCACAGTTGAGGTAGTTGATAGTGATACAATTTACGGTGGACTAACAGACACATTCGTTAACACTACAGGCGACAATATGACAAGCCTTGATGCAAACAAAACGTATTGGATTGGTTCAGACAGTGTTTGGTGGGGAAAGATTCTGACAGACGCTATCCGCGCAGTTAATGCCATATTCGATACAATGACTGTCGGCAATGTTACTGCATCAGGCGGTGACGTAGTCATATGGTCCAACGGCACTATAGAAACTGGATCATCATCCAGTTACACTGGTGTAGCTGATAATTGGGTAAACACAACAGGCGATACAATGACAGGTTCACTGAACATATCCGATGTGTTGTGGCTGTATGCTAACGGTTCAATCAGCATGGGCGGAAACTTCTCTGTGTTTGGTGGTGACGTTGTCATATGGAGTAACGGCACAATTGAAACAGGTTCGTCTGGCGGAAGTTATGCTGGAGTAGTAGACACATTCGTTAACACTACTGGCGATAATATGACCAGCCTTGATGCGAACAAAACTTACTGGATAGGCTCAGATAGCGTATGGTGGGGCAAAATATACAGTGATATATTCAGAGGTATAAGTGGTATATTTGATAATTTAGAAATCGTGAATAATAGATTCTATGCATACAGCAATGGAACAATTAATGTTGATGCCAATTACTCTGTTGCTAGTGGTGATGTTGTTATTTGGTCTAATGGAACTGTTGAAACAGGCTCATCAGGCGGAAGTTACGCAGGCGTAGCAGATAGTTGGGTTAATGAAACAGGCGACACTATGACTGGTAACCTTACAATGAGCAGTGATACAAGAATAAGAGGCGGATTCACGACAATAGCTACTTATGACAGGGTTTCAGCGGCAGATGATGACAAATTAATAACACAACGAAGTTTTGCAGACGAAACATTATATCCAGTAATAGCAAATCAGCCAGACGTTCCAAGAGATATTACAGTGACTGTAATATCGGGAATAGACCAGACAACAGGAGACGTGAATATAAGCGGTTTAGACGCAGATGGAAGATGGATATTTGAGGTAATAACCGTTGATGTAACCGCAACAACAACAGCATATAACACAAGCTATGCATTTTCAAACGTGACAAAAATAGTTAGCAATTATATAGGTGGAATATCACCTCAGTATTATGTTGGCATAGGAAACAAGCTTGGTCTTTCCAACAGGCCATTATCAGCAACTGGTGATGTATTCAAGCTGACAATAAACAGTCTGCCAATAGCAATCCCTACTGTTGATGCACAGAAAGCGACTGTTGATTTTGGTTCAGTTAATCCACCAGTTGGAACGACAACTTACAGATTCTGGTATAGGTATGGGAGGTAAATAATGAAAGCTGCTTCTTTACAGCTGATTCTGATATTTTTTTTATCGCTCGTTCTTTTAGTACAAACAATCTGCGCAACAGAAATGTCTGATAGTGAATTCATATTGTATCCAGATGTTCAGGGTTCTGGAGGCGGTAATGTAACAGACGGTGATTACAATGCAGAATTTACAGCAGGCCAATCAGTTGTGTCCAGTGCGAATGACAATAATTATACTATCTATTGGGGGTTTTGGGCGCCAAACACGTCTACTACAGCCAATAAAAACCCTTATTATAAAGAATGGGTTCCTCTTCTTGGTTCATATATAGATAGAGATAAAAACAATCCAGCTCCAGGAGAGAGCGTGAATTTTTGGGTTTATGTTTTTGATGCAGAGCAGAGCAACACTACGCTCAATGCTACATTTTATTGGAGAACAACCCCCACATGGAATGCCCTTCAAATGACATATAATTATCCGATAGCAGGAGTATATGGTGTTAATTTTTTTGATGCATCCATAACAGCAAAAACCACGATGTGGTACTATGTAAACACATCTGACGAAGCGGCAAGCGGAGCGCTGTTCAATGTCACGCCTCCCGGCATGCTGGACACACTGTACTGGGACAATCCGCCAGCAGGCACTGGAAGCGGTACTGGCGGAGGTGGCGGAGGAGGTACGCCATCAGTCAGAGGCCAAATAAATATAACAGAATACCCAAAATCCATGACAATAGAGCAGGGCGGAATTGAATACGAATATGTAAAAGTGAAGAACATTGGTGACGGTGCATTAACTGATGTCTATGTCACATTAGACGGGATTGACATAAACTGGTACACTGTTGATCCAGTAGAAACAGATATTACCCCTGGAGAAGAAGAAACCTTTATAATAAAATTCAAAATACCTGATGATGCAGAAAAAAAGGTTTATAGGCTCTTTATTCATGTTGATTCTGATCAGGATACTGAAAGAGAACTAGTAAATCTAGAAATAGTTGATTGGCCAAAAGGAGCTATAATAAAAATAGTTGATGTAGAGATACCTGAATTGAGAAGAGATCATGAAAGCACAATATACGTAATGGTTGAGAACAGCTTGTTCAGAGACAAGAATGTAACGCTTTCTTTGGTTGTTCCAGAAGACTGGAATCTTGAACCAAAAGAACTAGAAATAAACATTCCAGCTTTTGAGAGAGTAAACTATGCATTCAACATAACTCCGACAAAAGCAGGCGTGTTTGGCTTTATGATATTTGGAAAGTATGACGACAAGCAGCTATCGGAAGATGTAATAGTTAATGTCAGAGAGTGGTACGAATTTGAGCCTATTCCTTGGTGGTGGACATTAATTTTCATAATAATAGTAATTATTTTATTAACCATTGTAGCTATATTATATTATAGGCACAAAAAGAAGGAGCTCAAGAAGGTAACAACAGAAAAGAGAGCTCTGATACACGAGGAAGTGAAAGATCTTAGGGAAAAAGTTTTAAAGCCTAAATTAACAGAAGCTGACAAAAGAAAGCTTCAAAGAATACTCAGAGATCTTGAAAAGGCCAAAAAAGATGGTTTAATAACAGAACATATTTATTGGAAATCGAAACAAAGAATAAATAAGAAGTTAAGAGGTGGTGACTAGATGGTAACTAAGGCAAAAACTGCTGGAGAAAGAGATAAATCCAGTCCATCAAAGATATTTTCTGATCTGAAAGGAGAACTAAACAAATTGAATATGGAAAAAAAGACTCTTACTGCATCGCTTAGCACAATGAAAGAGGACATAAAAATAGTGCAAGACAACCAGTTGAAATTAAGAGACAAAATATCACAGCTTGTTGCTAGAGAAACAAATCTGGATGCTAAGAGAATGAGAGTTGAAGAAAAGATCAGCAAAGCAAAAGACAAGATAGCTAAAATGAGAAAAATCGGTTCAGAACTTGAAGAAGTCTGGGAATAGGAACCTGCATCAAAATATATTATACAATGCTGGTTCCGATATTTTCAATTATAGTTTTTAAGGTTTTTCAATTAATTCTAAATTTATTCCCCTGAAATTCTATTTCTAGGAATTAAAAATTATAGCCCCGCCCGGAGTTTCGCTAATCACCTTTCACTTGCTCGTTTTGGGGTAAACCTTAGATCTCATCTCCCATTACATTGAATGAGAGATGTCTCTTGTCCCATGTTATTAGAGACAAGACCTTTGAGGAAGCGTTAGCTCCCGTAAAAGGGATTAGGTTCGAACCGGGGTCTCCGGGTATTTTCTTTCACAGTCCAAAAGGACTCAGAGTTTTGGAGGAAATCCAAAACCCGAAATGCTTAGTCCATTTTTTGTTTTACAAAAAATGTTTGACCACTACACTACAGGGCTATATTATATGAATTGACATAATGTATTTATAAAATATTCATTCCACGCTCATTCTTCAAGAATTCGCATACCCTTCTGTGTTATAACTAAACATGTTCCTAAGGACTCGACACGTTCAACATAACCCATGTCTGTTAATTTTTCTATATTAGCTAGGTTACCGTTTATTCCTTCTCTATTAAGCTGCATGATAAGCTCGCTTTTTGTAATTAAATGCCTAATCTTCAAAATATTCAAAATCTTTAAATCCATCTCTGTTAACATACTAAACTCCTTTTAAGATCGTCTGATTTTTGTTTTCCTGCTAGAATCTCTACAATTTTAAGTGCAAACTCTATAGCTGTTCCAACACCTTGGGAAGTTACAATGTTTCCATCAACTATAACTCTTCCGTCTCTCGGTCTTGGTATCTCTCTTTCCATGCCTGGATATATTGTTGCTTTCTTGTTCTCTAATATGCCTGCTTTTGCTAATACAGAAGGAGAGGCGCAGATAGCTGCTATAAGCTTTTTTTCAGAATTGAATTTTTTTATAGTTTCAATAACGCTTTTAGATTTGCCAAGATTGATGTATCCTGGATTACCTCCAACTAGCACAAGCGCATCGAATTTATCTATATTGAGCTCTTCCATTCTCCTGTCTGCCATAAAAGTCATTTCATGCATTCCTTTTATTATTGTAGCTGGAATTCCTGCTGTTATTACATCCAATCCAGCTCTTCTAAGAACATCAACAGTACAAGTCATCTCAGCTTCTTCAAAACCTTCAATAATAGGAACAAGAACTTTCTTCATATTATCAACCTTTATAATAGTAGTATAATAATAGTAGTTAACTAATATATTCTTAACCAGTAGACATGCTAATAAACTATTTAAATATAAAGTCTATTCAATTGAGATAGAATAATAAATTAGGAGGTATTATATGCCTATAATCGGTATTTCTTTGAATTTTATAGAAGCAAAAAAGAATGACGTTAAAGCAGGAGAGATAAAGATAAACTCGTCTCCAAGAATAATATCCATAGAAGAAACAGATCTAAAGCCTTTGGATAAGAAAGTGCTTAAAATAGGTTTTGAATTCAACACAAGTTATGATTCAGCAGGAGAGATAAAGCTTGGTGGCGATATGCTTTTCATGCATGAAAAGCAGAAAGAAATTCTAGAACATTGGAAAAACGCCAAAGTATTATCTCAGGATATCGCTGTAGATGTGTTCAATGCTCTGTTTTCAAAATGTTTGCTAAAAGCTTCAATGATAGCAGAAGAACTTCAGTTGCCACTGCCATTAAACTTGCCTCGTGTAAAACCTGGCGCTGATTATATTGCTCCAGCAACTGATGAAAAAAAGAAGAAGTAGATGCTCTTTGCTATAACTGCATGAACAGCAGAGCAAAGAGTATTATTCCTATTATAAACAGTACTATAACCATTTTCATTGATTTTAATACAAATTTGAAAAGGAAAAACAGCACTATTGCCAGTACTATTACAGCAACAATAAACCCAGTTAAACCAAAACCGCTTATGAAACCAAGTGACTCCCCCAAATCACCAAACAATGAGAAAAGTGTCGTTATCGTGCCTAAAACTCCTGAAAGAGCTGCAGATACCATCTGAAATATGATTAGAATTGGCGAATCTACCATAATTTATAATTATATTGATTTTGTTAAATAAGTGATTCGAAATTAGAGATTGAAAGATCCAGAACGATTGTTAAGGTTAATAGCAAATTCTTCTGCGTCGCCTGTTATTAAATTTGCATAGTTATCATAAAGCTTAATATTTTCTTCATAAGAATCCAAAACAACACGTATATGCCTATTTTTGTATATTCCGAATTTAGTATTATCAGGAAATTCTACTGTATACGATTCTCTATTTTTAAAACCTCCCTCTTTTGGAGGATATCTTTCTATTCCCTCTAATCTTGCCATAAAGTAATTAGGAATAACAGCTTTTTATTGCTTCAGAAACTTCCCCAAACTTGACTGTTTCTTGCTGTCATGAGTTTTAGTAAACTTCTCTATCGTTCTTCTGACGCGCTCTTCTGAAAAGTCGTGCTTCTTCATGAGGAACTCTTCAAGTGCGAATTTATCGAATTTTGATGCTTTTGGTTCCTTCTTCTCTGTAGGTGGATTTTTGAAGAACTCAAAAACTGTCTCAGGTTCTATATCGAAATTCCACTCAACGTTCTTCAGGACACTAGAAAGTGTTTTATGCTCCTTTACAATTTTTAATGCAGTTTTTGGTCCGATGCCTTTTATTCCACCAGGCGTATAATCTGTACCAACTAGCATGCCAAGAATGATTAATTGGTCTCTGCTAATTCCTAGATTTTTGAGTGCAGAATCAAGTTCAATTAGCTCAGGTTTGACTGTAATATACTTCTCTTTTCTAGGAACCTTTCTTCTGCCGGTGATTGTGAGGTTTTTGGCTAGGCGAGGAGCGCCAAAAAGTAGGGAATCCCAGTCTTGTGAGCCCACAGCCCAACCCCTAGCCTCTTTAACAAGATAACTAGCCTGAGCTTCAGCCTCAGAGGGCGCCTGCATCCACGCTACGCCCATGACTGACAAGAGGGTTTTTGCCTCTTCTATCATCTCAGGCGTCAGCCTTATTGCAGCCTGTGAATATTTTCTTATCTTCTCTGCGTCGCCTTCTTCTAGAGCCTCTTTCCACTTTTCTTGGGCTTCTTGGCGTATTTTTACCCTATTTTCTATAGTTTTCTTCTTAAACTTCGGTGGCTCGCCATCAAAAACATAAACAACATTTATACCGCTCTCCATCATCTTGGATGTACGGTAAAATATGCCAGAAAGATGCGATGTAACATTGCCATGAGAATCCCTTAAGGGTTCACCTGTGAACCTGTCTCGGATGCTGGAAAGAAATTGATACATAACATTGGATGCGTCCATGAAGATGGTTTTGCCTCTAAAATCCTCTATTTCTATCTCTCTACCACTAATCAACTCAGAAAGTGAAACACCCATATATTAAATTGGATTTCCAAAACTTTAAAAGCCACACATCCAAAATTTAATAGGGTATTTTTATGGTTAAAAAAATTGTTAGGAAAAAACCTGCTAAAAGGAGAGTTGCTAAGAAACCTGTTAAAAAGAAAATCGCTCCTAAAGGACAGATGGTTAAAAGAAAAACGATCAAGAAGAAAGCTGCACCTAAAAAGCGGACTGTTAAAAAACGAGTTGTTAAAAAGAAAGTCATAACAAAGAGTGTTAATAAAAAAATTGTCGGAAAAGTAGCTCATTTCTTTGGAAATTTGTCTGTTGCTGTTATAGAACTGAATAACAGTTTGAAAATAGGAGACAAGATAATGATAGAAGGTGCAACAACATCTTTCAAGCAGACAGTAATCTCAATGCAGATCGAAAGAAAGGATATCAAAACAGCAAAAAAAGGCGACGATATTGGCATGAAAGTAAAAGCAAAGGTAAGGCCTGGAGACAGGGTTTACAAGATCTAATTTTTTATTTTTCTTTTATTTTATTAACAGAATACTTTTCAATATATATTATATATATTCACAATATAGAATATATTTTTCAATAGCGTATATATTTATAAACCTTTAATGTATTGATTAAATAACAAATATAGTTTAACTACTAAAAGGATGATTATGAAAAGGAGAGTTATCAAGCAGGGGCACAACACACTTACTATCACATTGCCAAGCAAATGGGTGCAAAGGTATGGAATACAACCAGGCAGTGAAATAGATGTATCAGAACAGGAAAAATCACTTCTAGTGTCAACAGATGGCGGTTCAAATGTATCAAGAACAACTATTGATATATCAAACCTAAACAAATCCATTGCAATATGGAGATTCATTTCTTCTGCTTACAGAGCAGGCTATGACGAAATTATGATAACAGGAATCGAACCTGGTCATAAAAAGCTCTATACACCATTCACCTACAATACATTGAATTACATGAAATCAGAAAGCGATATAGAGGTTATGAGTCCTATAGAAACCATAAGTGCATGCGTTAATAGGCTTGTAGGAGTTGATATAATAGAGCAGAAAGGAAATTATTGTTTAGTGAAAGATCTGAGTGAAACATCTTACAAAGAATTTGATAGTGCATTGAGAAGAATTTTCCTTCTTTTAAAAACAGAGTCTGAGAACATAGCTAACGGTCTTGATGGCAACAAGGAAGACCTGAAAGCAATACACATAATAGATACGAATCTTGACAGGTTCGAGGATTTTTGTTTAAGGGTTCTAAACAAAAAAGGATATGAAATCTATAGAAAAACACCAACAATATACAGTTCTATTTTAATTCTAGAAATGGTAGGGGATGAATTCAAGAAAATAGCAAGGCATATCCTTGATATGGAAGAAAAGCACTCCAAAGCGATAAAAACGCTTTTCAAAGTGCAGAATGATCAGCTTGATCGTATTTACAAGCTCTTCTATAAATTCAACAAAAATCTTGCACAGGAAATATACGAAGAGGATGAAAAAGGAACGAAACTCATCAAAGAGCTCTTCAATGAGCTGAAAACAGACGAAGCAAAGGAACTGGTTCATCACTTCAAGAAAGTGGGCATATACATCCTTTCATTGACAGAATTGAGAATAGATCTGGAGCTTTAGTGAACACTCATATATTATATAAAAACTAAATATAATCAGTATGAATATAAAAGGATTTTTGAAACCAACAAGTAAGAAATTGTTGTTTTTTGTTATAATTTTATTATTTATACCTGTACCATATTTTAACTTATTTGTAACTTGTCCAGAAATAGTGGGAATCGACTGTAGTCCTCATTGGACTATGATATCGTTTATTTTATATCTGCCAACTGCTTTCAGAGATTTACCATTTTTGATCATGCTGCCGGGATATCCGTATTATGATATTCTCTTACTACAAACAGTAGCCTATGTTATTACAGTTCCTATAATTTCTTATCTCATTTCCTGCACAATTGTTCACACACTGTTTGAAAATAGAATCAAAGAAAGAAAACCTAAATCCACTTAACATCGACTTCATCAGTCCTCTATAAGATACCGAAACATTTTTATATAACCTGCTACAATATTATAGCATATGCTACAAAAATATAGCAGTTACAGGATTTTGCAGGAATTTTTTGACTTTCCTAGAAAGGATTTTCAGATGAGAGAGCTTTCCAGGAGAACCAAAATAGCACAACCTTCAATAATTAATCACTTGAAAGCGCTTGTGAAAGAGGGTTTCGTTTTGAGGGAGAAAAAAAGTATTTATCCAACATTCAGAGCCAACAGGGACAACGAGCTATTCAGAGTATATAAAAAATTAAACCTGATTGAAAGGCTTTATTCCGGTGGTCTTCTTGCTTATGTTTATGATTCATGCACACCAAACTGCATAATCCTTTTTGGCTCAGCCTCGAAAGGAGAGGACATAGAAGAAAGTGATATAGATCTTTTTGTTCAGGCCAAGGAAAAAAAACTCAATTTTGCCAAATATGAAAAAATGTTGAATAGGGAAATAACTTTGTTCTTTAAAGAAGATTTTTCTAAGCTAAGCGAAGAGCTTAAAAATAATATTTCAAACGGTATTGTACTGAAAGGTTATTTAAAGGTGTTTTAGAGTGGATTTGATAAAAATTAGTCCAAACAAGGAAAGGGTAAAAAGTATCCTAAAAATGGTATCATTAATTGAGGAGAGGATTAGAACAGAAAATAAAGAAAAAATGGCTGCATTAATTGTTGTGGATTATTATGAAATGATCAAAGAGCTCGCAACAGCTGCGCTTTTAGCAGACGGGTATAAAACATTGAGCCATAAGGATTTGATTGATTATATCAAAGAAAAATATTCAGAATTCGATGCATATGAAACCTCTTTCTTAAATGATTTGAGGATATTAAGAAACCGTATAAGCTATGAAGGATTATTTATTGAACCATCGTTTCTGTTCAGAAACGAACCAACCTTTAAGGAAATAATCCAAAAATTAAGAGGTTTGATAAACAAGAAGATAAGTTGATTCTATATCACAACCAACTAACATCAATTTCATCAGTCCTTTGTCTAGGCAGAAGTTCCTCTTTAGTTTTTTGCTTGTTTTTATGCATAAGAACACCAGTCCAAGCAATCATTGAACCGTTATCACCAGCCAAATCGTGTGGCACAACATAGAACTTTGCTCCGCGTTCTTTGCACATAATAGCCAGCATCTCTTGAAGTCGCTTGTTTGCAGCAACACCGCCTGTAAGAAGCACCTCTTCTTTTCCAGTATGAGCTACTGCTCTCTCAGTAACCTCTGTAAGCATTGAGAAAAGCGTTTCTTGCAAAGAAAAGGAAACATCTTTCAATGAAGCACCTTTTTCTTTTTTCCTTATGGCATCTGTAACAATTCCTGAAAAGGATAGATCCATGCCTTTGACAACATAAGGCAATTCAATATATTTGCCACCAACGGCTTCTTTTTCTATCCTAGGACCAGCAGGGAAACCAATACCCAGCGCTCTGCCAAATTTATCTAGAGCATTGCCTATGCCGATGTCCATTGATTCACCAAAGCAGCGATAGCGTCCATCAACAAATGCAAGTATCTGCGTATTCCCGCCGCTGACATAAAGCGTAACAGGATCCTTTGCTTTAGTGGACACCCGACCTATTTCTATATGAGCAACGCAATGATTGACTCCGTAGAGTGGTTTCTTGTTACTTTTCGCAATTCGTTTCGCAATGTCGAACCCAGCATGCAGGCACGGCGCAAGTCCAGGTCCTTGTGAAAATGAAATAATATCGATATCTTTCATCATCTTTTTGGCATCAGAAAGCGCTTTCTCTAGAACTTTATCAGCAACCTCTCTATGATGCTGCGCAGCCTTAGCTGGCTCAATACCCCATCCTTCCGGAGCTTTGTAGCTGTCAATAACATTAGCAAGAACTCTGCCTTTTTCGTCAACAATTCCCACACTAAACGAGTGCGCAGTTGATTCGATGCCTAAAGACAACATACATTACACTTGTAGTTTGTTTTTATTAATAATTTAAAAGTTGAGGACTAAAGAGTAAGGGTGGGTTTTATGGGAATAGTTGTTTTAAATCATAATCATGACGGAGAGAATTGCATACCACATCTGAAAGAGGCTATTTTTCAAATAAATCACACAGGACAAGAGCATGCTGGAATATGTGCATATAATCCGGATTTGTATGATGATGAAAGAAACATAATAAGATACACTGCGAATGGCCCTGTTAGGGATCTTGAAATACCAAAATCAGTAGAGGCGTATTCTGGTATAGGCAATGTTAGCAAACATAGAGATCATCAACCACTTTATTTTGAAGATTCTCCTCTTGGACAATTTTCATTGACATTTGACGGTTATATAGGAAACATGGAAGAAATTAAAAAACAGCTAAGAGTTCCTTTATTCGGCAAAAACGACGCCGAGTTAGCAGCACATTTGATTTCTTTGGGAGATGATTTTCCAGACGGTGTGCAAAAAATGTCGGACCTTATCGATGGTTGTTTCACCTTGGGAATATTAACAGGTGATGGTGAGTTATATGCAGCAAGATGCCCAAAAGCTACAAAACCCCTTTCATATGGTAGAGGAAAAAGAGGATTTGCTGCGATTTCCGAGTCGAGAGCTTTCAGAAAGATTGGAATGACTTATGACGGAGATTTCGAACCGGGTCAGATTGTAAGAATTGACAATTACGGCATACATACTGTGAAAAGAATGCCAACCAAAAAAATTGACGTATGCTCGTTTTTGTGGGGATATTACAGTTGGGTGGATTCTTATGTGGACGGAGTTTCAGTTGGAGCTGTCAGAGAAGCAGCGGCAAAAAAGGTTGCAAAACGAGACATAGAAAACGGTCTTAGAATAGATGTAGCAACATCGATTGAAGATTCTGGAAAATCATACGGAGAAGGTGCGGCCGAAGCATTCGACGTTCCATACAAAAGCACATTGATAAAATATCCATATTATTTTAGAAGCTACGACACTCCAAAAAACAAAAGAAAGGGAGTTGCATTTGGAAAAGTTTCAACAGTTGATTTTAGGATAGAAGGAAAGAAAATGTATATATGGGACGATTCCCTGCGAAGAGGAACAGTCATACATAATCTCATAGATTTACTGAAAAAAGCGAATCCTGATGAGATACATCTCAGATTCGGGACGCCGAGAAACACACATTTTTGCCTTTATGATTACAAAGACCAGCCTGACGATGTCCTGCCTGCCAATAGATATAAAACAGACGAGGAACTGGCTAAATTTTTGAAAGTTGATTCTGTGGGATTTCCGACTTTAGATGAATGGGTGAAATCAATAGAAGAAACTAGCAATGGAAATATTGACAGAAAAAACTTATGCCTTAGGTGCTATGAAGAATAAACTCTTTTTTATCAAGAAATAGCTTATTATATATTATAATTGTTAATAGAGGTAAATATGATACCATATAATCCACAAGAGTTAGAAAAAGCTGTAACTGATTTTTGGAATCGTGAGAAGATTTACGAGAAAACAAAGGCCAATCGCAACAAAGCGAAGCGATTCTACTTTATAGACGGTCCTCCTTATGCTAGTGGAAACATTCACATAGGAACAGCCTTCAACAAGATTCTGAAAGATGCTTACATACGCTTCTGGAGAATGCAGGGGTTCAATGTATGGGACCAGCCTGGTTTTGACACACACGGCACGCCAATTGAAACAAAAGTAGAGAAGCTGCTTGGCTTTAAGAATAAAAAGGATATAGAGGAATACGGTGTAGATAAATTTGTTAAAAAATGCAGAGAATTCGCCACTAAGTATATTAACACTATGAGCCAGGAGTTTGCAAACACTGGTGTGTGGATGGATTGGAAGAATCCGTACCTGACACTGAAAAACGAATACATAGAAGGTGCTTGGTTCACTTTCAAAAAGGCATATGAAAAGGGTTTTTTGTATAAGGGTTCTTATCCTGTACACACATGCTCTCGTTGTGAAACAGTTGTCTCTTTTAACGAAATAGAGCACAAAACAATCTTTGAAAAATCTGTTTATCTTAAATTTCCTGTAAAAGGAAGAGAAAAAACCTATCTTGTAATATGGACAACAACGCCTTGGACACTGCCTGCAAACACAGGTGTTATGGTGCATCCTGATTATGATTACGCTTTTGTCGAAGTAGGTGGAGAAACATTAATTGTAGCTGCAGAACTTGCAGACAAAATAATGACAGAACAAGTTGAGACAGGCAACTACAAAATAAAAAAGAAGGTAAAAGGAAAAACACTTGAAAATATGATGTACGATCATCCATTAAAGGATCTAGTTCCTGCACTACAGAACTTAGAGAATGCTCACAGAGTTGTTCTTTCAGCTCGATATGTTAACTTAGAAGCTGGTACAGGCCTTGTACACACTGCACCAGGCCATGGTACAGAGGATTTTGTCGTAGGAAAGGAAAAGAAATTGCCAGTTATTTCTCCTGTAAAAATAGACGGCACATTCACACCAGAAGCAGGAAAGTGGCTTGCAGGCAAATACGCAAAAGATGCAGACTGGATAATTGTTGAGAAGCTTCGAGAAAAAGGAATGTTAGTTGCCACGGAAGATGTTTCACACGAATATCCAATATGCTGGAGATGCAAGACTCCTCTGCTATTCATTAATGTTCCTCAATGGTTTTTCAAAGTGAAATCCATAAAGAAGCAACTGTTCAAAGAAAACAGCAAGGTTAACTGGAATCCCAAATGGGCCGGCCAAAGATTTGCTGATTGGCTGGACAATATCGGCGACTGGCCTATATCAAGGCAGAGGTACTGGGGTACACCGTTACCTATATGGGAATGTAGTTCATGCAGTCACATTGAAGTCCTTGGCTCGTTTGAAGAATTGAAAGAAAAAAGCAATGTCAAAAATAATATCGATTTGCATAAACCAGAAATAGATGCTGTTTTTTTGGACTGTCCTAAATGCAAATCCAAAATGAAACGAGTACCAGACGTGCTTGATGTCTGGTTCGATGCTGGTGTGAGTAGCTGGGCATCTCTAGATTATCCAAAAAACAAAAAACTCTTTGATGAGATGTGGCCAACAGACCTTCAGATAGAAGGACCAGACCAATTCAGGGGCTGGTGGAATTCTCAGCTTCTTGCAAGCTACTTCACTTTTGACAGAGCACCTTACCAGAGCATTCTTTTGCATGGAATGATAATGGATGCAAAAGGAGCAAAGATGTCCAAGTCAATAGGCAACATAGTTTCTCCAAACGATGTAATAGAAAAATATGGAAGAGATGTTATGCGTTTCTATTTGCTTGGTTTTGCTCCGTGGAGCAATTTCTACTTCCAATGGGAAGAGGTTAAAGAAAAGCACAGAACACTCAATGTTCTTTGGAACATCTACATGTTTGTAAAAACCTATACAAAACCAGTAAAAGAAAAACCATCCAAACTCAATCCAGAAGATAAGTGGATATTGAGCAGATTGAACACTCTTCTTGAGAAAACAGAAGATGCAAAAAAAATGAATCTGCATAGTTTTGTTAAAGAGACCGAAGACTTTCTTCTGAATGACTTCTCTCGCTGGTACATAAAGATAATTCGTGACCGTGTATCAATTGATTACAATGGCAATGATAGGCAGGCAGCTGAATGGATACTGCAGAACGTTCTGAAAGAGCTAACAATTTTGCTGGCTCCAATAATTCCTTATATTACAGAAGAGATTTACAAAGACCTTTTCAAGGACAAAGAATCTGTGCATATGGAAGACTGGCCTAAAGCCAACAGGCCTAAGGAGAAAATAGAAGAAGCAATGGAAATTGTCAAAAGCCTTGTAGAAGCTTCAGCAGCCGCAAGACAGGAAAAGAAAATAAAGCTTCGCTGGCCTGTTTCCACGCTATACATTAAATCAAAGAAAAAAGAAATAGATGAATCAATAAAATCACTCGAAAATGTAGTTAAATTCATGGCTAATGTTAAGAATGTAGAATTCGTCAACAAACTGCCTGAAAAAGGTTTGGAATTTAGTGTTGGTACTCTTTGCTTGGGTGAGGTTTTAATGGAAGATGCAATGATAAGGGAGCTTGTAAGAAACGTACAGGTCCATAGAAAGCAGAACAAGCTTCATGTTTCAGACAAGATTCATGTTTTCTTCAAGTCAGATACAGATACTGAAAAAATGCTAAATCAGAGAAAGCAAGAGCTTCTTCAAGGCGTCGGCGCAAAAGAAGCAACAATAGGCGATGTCAAACACAAAAAAGGCGATCTGGAGTTTGAAGGCAAAAAGATTGCTTTCGGGTTTGAAATGATGAAATAACACATTTTTAAACCAATGACGCTATTTCTTATACATGACTTCAATGAAAGACCTGTTGAAATTTGCAGACAGGATTACAGATAAAGAACTTAAGAAAAAGGTAGTTGAAGTTCTAGAGCATCCTGCTCTTGCGCACAAAGGCATTAAGATAAAACCAGTGAAGTTTGAAGATTCACCTGGCTCTGTTAATTGGCATCATGTAAAGACAGGCGGTCTTATTGAACACACCTATTCTGTTGTAAAGAACTGCATAGATGTCGCAGAAAACCTGAAGAAAACTTACAAACACGATATCGATATGGATGTGCTTATTGCTTCTGCTTTGGTGCATGATGTAGGCAAATTATGGACATTCCAGCGTGATGCAAAAGGTAACTGGGAACCAACTGAACTTATGCTTGACCACACAATGCTCGGCACAGCAGAACTCTACGCACGCGGTTTTCCAGAACCAGTATTGCATTGCGTTGCTGCGCATTTCGGCGAGAACGGCCCAACACCGCCAAGAACTATAGAAGCTATTATTCTGCACATGATTGACAACATGGATGCTACATTAGGAGCGATTAGTAAAGAAAATCTGTTAGGTTTGATGGGATAGATAGTTTCTATATTCAATGAATATTAGCTATATTCTAAACAAGGTCGCATAGTTTCTGTATGGATCAAGACTATAACTGCACAGCTCAATAAATATTTAATGTCAGGAAAAAAAGAAGCTGTGAGGATAATAATTCCCAGAAGTGACAAGATACTCCTAACCCAGAGGCCGCATAATGAAGATGACGAATTTTCAGATCTTTTTGAATTGCCTGGGGGAAAGGTTCACCATGAAGAAGCTCCTTACAATGCGATATTAAGGGAAACAAAGGAAGAGATCAGATTGGACGTGAATCCTCTTTTTTACAAGGATATTCGAGCTAAAAACTCAGTGGGTCCTCTTCGAGTAGTCTATTATGCAGATGAAAATATAGATCTTGTGCATTTTCATCCAAATCCATTAGAAGTCAATAAAGAACAAAAACTATTCCTTTTTAATGAGGATGAGATAAAGGGAATGCCGATAGCATTCGATGACATGAGAAGCATAATATCCGGATATTTTGAAGAGAAAAAAAGTGGGCTTGTTTTGCCGAAAAATCATGACTGCCAGTTCTATGACTTGAGTGTGCTTGCAGCTTCAAACGGCTTTAATGAGAATAATCATGCATCTAGGCTTGTTTTTTATTTATGCGGTGCGTGCAACGAAACAATTTTTCATAACATACCAGGGAATGAAGAAAAGGCGGAAACAGGCATTTACAAAGGAAATCTGACGCCTGATGAGATTGCCGGGCTTGTGCCAGATTTAGATTATGCAAACGCATACAGTTTGGCAAAAGGCAAGCATGACTATAATTTGGCAGAAATGCTATGATGAATTAATTATGTTATTTCTGATAAGGCATTTTCAAAAGATCTTTAACGGCTTTTTCGTTTTGCTCATGATTGTAAGCAATTTCTTCTTTAAGTTCATCACTAAAATCGAAATTAATGTTTCTAAGAAAATCAGGTTTTCTGTATTCAGTGTTTATTGTTATGCTCATAATATTACTCTCCTGTAACTATTACTCAGTAACAGTTATTACATAAAAGGGTTTATAAAGCTATCAGTTGCCTTGAAATCATTTAAATTACTATTCTAATTCTTTATCATGGCCTTCTACAAAAACCGACAGAAGTTTGGCGGATTTTCAATCAAAATAGGCATAATCTTCAGCAAATTTCGTCTTTCGCCTAACACATGGACAATTATATCATTAATACCGGCGCTTGTTGCAGTCTGGTTCTTGATGCAAGAAAGCTTCCTTATAGCTGCGTTATTGTTCATATTTTCAGCTTTCATAGATCTTATTGATGGCTCTGTTGCCAGAGTAACTGGAAGAGTATCTGTGTTTGGAGCTTATTTGGACACGGTTGTAGACAGGTATGTAGAAGCTATCATAATATTCGGTTTGTTGTTTGCATCTCTGCCTGCATTTGCTATACCCATGACTAACATTATTGTTCCAGTATCTGCTCTAATATTTTTGTATTTCTTCGGCGGATTGATGACAACATATGTAAAAGCAGCTGCTAAGGAAAAGGGTCTTGTAGAAAAAGAACTAAAAGGCGGTCTTCTTGAACGTGCAGAGAGGCTAATGCTTCTTTTCGTTGGTATTCTTTTAGCAATATACGATCCAATGCTATTGACATACATGCTTGTTTTGCTGGCTGTTTTAACCAATATAACAGCTTTCCAAAGAATTAGAATCGCTGCAAAAAACAGGAGACATTAAAATCTCCAAAACAATTCTATATTATGTATAAAACTGCGCAAATAGTCTGGAAAGAATGTCTCGCTTTCAAGAAAAATGAGAAAGCGCTAATTATTTATGACAAGGATAAAGAGGAGATAGCTAAAACACTTTTCGATGTCGGTAAAGAGATTTCTAGTTGTGAGCTTCTTTTGATGCCAAAAACAACAAGAGCTGGGGAAGAGCCATCTGATTCTGTCCGTGAAAAGATTTTGAGCGGTTTTAATGTAATTGTTGCGCCTACAACGTTCTCTTTAACACACACAAACGCTATACAATCTACACTCAAGCAGGGTGCGCGGATTGTGACAATGCCTGGCATAACAAAGGACACTTTCCTACGTGCAATACCATTGGATTACATCACACTGAAAAAGACGAATGATGAGCTCATTGAAAAGCTCCAAGGAAACAAGTTTCATGTAGAAACGCGCCTAGGAACAGACATCACGCTTTTCAGAGGAAAAAAAAGTAAAGAAAGAAAGTTTCATAACTGTTGTGGCATAGCGCACGAATCAGGAAAGCTTCTAAACCTTCCGGATGGAGAGGTTGCTTTTGCCCCTTTGGAAAAGAAGTCAGAAGGCAAGATAGTTATTGATGCAACTTGCATGGGTTTGGTTAAGAAGCCTTTTAAGATATATGTTGAAGGTGGGGAGATGGTTGATTGTGAAAACAAAGATCTTTGGAAACTATTAACCAGCGTTGATAAAGGAACCAATCTTGCAGAATTGGGCATAGGAACAAATCCCAAAGCCAAAATAGTCGGGCTTACATTTGAGGATGAAAAGGTTCTGGGAACAGCTCATATAGCATTCGGGACGAACAAATCGCTCGGCGGCAAGGTGCAAAACAGTGTTCATATAGATAACGTTTTCTATAAACCAACTATTTCTGTTGATGGTAAAGTTGTTATTGAAGAAGGTAAGTTTTAGAACAGCAACAATATCAGCAAGAACAGTATCATAATGTTGCTGAAATCAGCTACTGTAGTTGTTATTGGTATCAGGAAATTGTCTGGATCTTCGTGTTTTTTATGCACTTTTATGCCGATTATAATCGATATAAGTGATACTATTAAAATAATTATAACAGTGTCTATTATGCAAATTGTGAATATTTTTATTACAATGCTTGAATTCAAGGCGAAGCCCATTAAAGCAGATATTAGAAGTGAAGAGAATGATATTATAGTAGCGCTCACTAAAGACAATATGAATATCTGTAGGATAAGTTTTTTTACTCTTGGATCAGACCACCATTTATGCATCAATATGCCTTTGTGAAGCATTGTAGAAAACCTGGAAGAAAAGACTGCGCTGTGATTGCCAATCATGCCATTAAGACTGGGCAATATTATTATCAAAGGCAGTATTGAAATGAAGTTTCCCTTTATACTTTCCAAAAATATTCCACCAAAGGATCCGATAAGCGCAACAAGAATCAGTATCTTTAAGCTCTCGTTTATTATAACTCTTGAGACATTTGTTTTAGGATTGTCATATTCTTTCGTGTAGAATGGCTTTCGTTTCAGTGAAAGATATTTATGATGAATTCCGTAAGCCATTTTGTCTTCTTCTTTTTTCATTTGTTTTTTGGTTATGTTCATTTTTTTAAGTTCTTTCTCTTTTTTTTGCAATTCTACAAACGTTTTTGGTATGTTTTCCATGTATGTATGTGGTCTATTATTTGCGGTTTTGGTTATATTCTTTACAGTAACTTTTTTTACAGAACTACTCTTAGCCTGATTTTTTTTGCTCATATTATCGTCAAAATCAATATTGATATCAGCAGAGAGAAGATGCTGACAACATCTCCTGTCATTGCAACAATAGGCCCCATTACATTGTCTGGATTAACCCCCTTTTTGAAAAAATGAAAAGTCAGAAATATAGCTAAAGGTATTTCTATTACGTTTGCAATTATAACAGCAAATAATGCTATAAAAATTATATTGAAAAAAACTACACCAAAGATGACATAGTTGACAAAAAAAGCTGTTAATCCCAATATGAGGGATATTATTACAGCCGAAAAAAAAGAAGCCAGCGTATTTCCTCTCACAATCCGGCTTTTCCACATTTTTCTAGGACTTATGACTCCTACAAGAAGTCCAGAGCTTAATCTGGATGTCAGCGAACCGCCTATGTTCCCACGCATGTCTAAAAAACCAGGAAGTATAATAAAGATGCCAGGAATCAATAATATTTGGTTGGTATATATAGCCAGCAAGCTTCCAGCAAAAAGCCCACCTATGATGGCTATAACCTGCCAATAAAGAGTCTGGCTGAAGTCGCTGTCAAAAAGGTTCTTCATATATAGTTATTGTTTTAGATGGTATTTATTTGGGATTAAGCAGTTAGTTTTTCTAATTCCTCAGTCCACTCCTGTTTTTTACGTTCAACAGCTTCTATACTATCACCGATATATTTTTCAGGCACAAGAATTAATTCACGTTTTTCATCATCTAAACTATTTAAACACTTAGTAATTAATTCGTCTTCTCTTATAGCATCTAGGAAAGATCCTTCACCACTGTCTATGATACTTCTTGAAATTTCTCTTACATGTTCATGAGCATCTATAAAACCATATTTTTCAGAATTAAAACCTATATACCTCTGTAAAGCATTTTGTAACGGTTCTGCTATTATGAGGCCACCAGTCAAACCAATGTTTTGAAGCATTTTTTCTTTTCTTATTGTCATGTTTTTTGCAACTCTACTAGCTATTTTTATTGTACCATAAGCCATGTTTCCCATGCCATGGAAACAAATTCTTTTATTAGCAGAATCTCTAAGATCTCTCTGAAAATCTGTAATATAATCATCAAAAGCGGCGAAAAGATATGCTTTCATTTGTCTTATTCTCATACCAGCCATTTGTTCAGATTTTATTGGATTAAGTTTGTGCGCACCTGTGGAAGAACCAACTTGGTTTGATAGTGCTTTTTCTGCCATCTCTCCAACTTCTGTTTGTTGGTAGTTTCTAAGATCTTCAGCGAATTTTGCAATACCGGCACATATTCCACTCAATTGCTGCAAATAATTCTGATAATAATAGTGATGTACTGTTTGACCTGTCATATCGTCTCTTTCTAACCCAATTTTTTCAAAAAATAATTTATCTATTTTTTCAGGATCAGTATCAAAAAGTAATTTTCTTGCTGCGTTGTTTCCAACGAAACCTGATGCTTTACCTCTAAGTTCACTTATTGCATGATCATAATTCCTGAGTGCAGGTATTATTCCACCAATGATTTCATATGCCCAATGAGCAACTGTTGTGACAGTAGCATGTTGTTTATGAGTCCTTCCCATCATAACTGTATCTATATGATCTTCTACCTTTTCCATTAAATTGTAAACATATTCTTTTGTTTTAGGTATAATCAATTCTCTACCAAAATCACGAAGAGCAAGACTTTGCGCTGTGTTTAATGGATCATAGGTTGTAAATCCGGGATAAACAAAAGATTTAGCTTCATTTCCAAGAACATCTTGAAAAGCTTTTACAACGCCTCTCATATCATGGCCTATTTTTGCCTCATAATCATCTGCAGCTTTAAAGGGAACATCCTTTCTTGTAATTCCTTGAATTTCTTCTGCAACAGATAAAGGTATTTCTCCCAACTCTCCTAAAGTAGTTGCATATTCAGTGAGATAATAAAGAACATAACTATGTATAGCTTCTGATGATAGATATCCAATAGGATCTTTTTCAAGATATCTTGTTGCCTCATTTAGTGAATACCCTTTAACAGACTTTATTGTATCGTAAATAGAATCAATTTCTTCTTGTGGTATTTGTGATGGCATAACACTACTTAAACACTAAATTTTTTAAATAGATGTTTTTTAACTGCAAAAACAATTCTTAACAACGGAGGTTTTATTATGGTTAAACTCATAGAAGAGATTAAAAAACAGACGCTAACTCTGATGGTGGCGGCTTTTGGATTTGTTGCAGCTCTTGTTTGGAAGGATGCAATATCAGAATGGCTGAAGCCTCTTTATGGAAGTGCTGAAGGTCCTCTAGGTCTAACAATCGCAGCATTTGTAGTGACTATTATAGTGGTGATTGTTACAATAATACTAGCAAAGTTGTTGGGTGAGAAGGAAAAGACAGGAGCTTAATATAGTAAAAGCTTTTTGGATGATTTATATTAATTCTATACAAATATTTTTATGGTTTATAGGATTGATATCACAGAAACTGCTCAGAAAGAAATATTCAAAAAATTGGAACCGTTTCTAATAGAAAGACTGGACAAAAGAATAAAGAAATTAGAGGATGAACCGAAAATTTATGGCAAGCCCTTGAAAAGACCGCTCATAGGTATATGGGAAATAAGATTTGAGAAAAGATGGAGAGTCTGGTACAAAATAAATGATGATCAAAAATTAGTGGAAATAGTTGGTTTTAAACATAAAGATGAAATGTAAATTGAAAATATAACAAGAATCAGCGCTTTTCCTTCTTAAATTCCTTCACAAACTCATTCCACCTCTTGGTTCTGCCAGCCTTTATGTCTTCCTCACTCTTCACTAACTGTTCCATAACTTCAGGATCTGAAAAAGCTTCAATTGTTGCCTTCATTGTTTCATACTCATCAGTGGATATGGTTATCCAAGCTGCTTCATGCCTGCCTTCTGTTTTTAATTCGCTCATAAATATTCACAAATAAATATTGTATTTGGTATATAAATCTTTAAACGTCCCATAAAACCTTAAAAACCTTCCTTCTTATTCTAAACTGATAGTATGAATAATATGAAAAGAGATGAGAACGTATGTCCAAGATGTAAAGAAAAAGAGAAATTTAGATATTCTATAGGATACATGTCACCTGATGGAACCGGTGACGGCTTTGATTTCTACTTCCCCAAAAAAATATCACCAGAAGAGTTCAAACAATATTGTTATACAGCTTACAAAAACATATTGCTTGGGGGTGAAATAGAAATTTGTAGTATAACAGAAGCAAGTCAGGGCAATATAAATAAAATAATGGGTTATGATTTTTTTCCAAAAATAGTTGAAGAAATGAAAAAATTTGGATTTGATCCTGTAGAACCTACTGAATATGCGGCACAGCATACATTTTCTTATAAACAATCTCTTCATGAAATGGATGATTTTTATTTTTCAGGGGATAGAACTCTTCTCAAATTCCTCGGAGAAGATGTAAAAGGAATTGTCGAAAAGGGCAAAAAGGATTATGAAGATATGGTAAGAGAACATGGCGGAGACGATGAGGAGAAAGAAGGAAGCAAATAAGCTTATTCTCATCCCACAAGCTTTTATTGTTTTTCAACAAACTTAAATTGATTTATATGAAAAACGATATTGGAAGTCGAGGTTATGCTACAAGGGATGCTCTTAAAACACTTATGATATTAACAGAAAGAATTTCGTGTATACCAGATGGTTATTTATCTTCTAATTTCATTGCAAAAAATTTATCACATTATATTTTTGAACTAGATACATTCGAATACTACGAAAAAGGCGGTTCACCAAAATATGGTTCTATACAAGGTCAAGATATCCCAAATCTATTTGCTCCTTATGTAGAAAAGGAAATTGTTCTTGAAAATGAAATAATGTTTTTGAGATTTGAGACAGATGAAGGATCAATAATACATAAAAACATTAAAAGAGGATATCGTATGACCTCAAACGAAGATAAATTAGATGAGCTGGAAAAAGAGATACCCGAGTTATTTGAAGAGAAATACGATCCTTTGGGGGATTTATCAGAGCCTTTAAAGTCTTTATAGTATACTGTCCGAAAAATAAAAAAGAAGCTGGAGTTTAATCCAGCTTAATTATTACTAATTGCCTTTTTTTATCACTCTAATCCAATCGCTGCCTTCAAATTCAATTCCAGATGTAAGATCACCTGTTACTACCAATTCAATTATCTCGTCTATTCCTGTTTCCCCATCAAAGTCCATTTCATCCAAGCAAGCTATTAATTCTTGTCTGTCGAACTTTACCATCAGATCAGGTATTTCGTCTGAGTCGTAATCGCCAACATTTGATGGTGCGTCTGGGTCCACGTACAAGGTGCAGCTGGTTCCGTTTTCTCTCTTGTCTGCAAACAACTCAATTGTAGGTATAATGATTTCACTTACATCAAAACCCAATGGCAGTTCTGTGTAAGCGGTAATCCATTTACCATTGCTCTTCAGGTTCAGTGTGTCTGGGTCAATGTCGATTGTAGCTGGTATGGTCTTCTTGAAACCAGGCAACTCACAGCCAGTTAATGCATTTACTGTTTGTCCTCCGTCGATTATGCCGTTTCCATTCCAGTCATATGTTCCTTCACCGTCAGTGTCTGGCGCATCATCCCATAGTCCATTGTTGTTTGTGTCATACGTGTTTCTAGTTAAAAAGTGGAAATTGAATGGTGTCGCAGCATCTATGTCCCAGTCTGTTACAGTGACATAAGACACTCGGTTATCTAAGAAAGTTCTTATGCCTGCTGTGCTAAATCCGATTGTTTTGATGTTATCTGCCCACAAACCACTTTCGCCATAACCTCCGCCGGTCATGATAATGGCTTCACCGACTGTTTCTGATTCGAATAAATTACAGTCAAGATTCCACTTTGCTTGATATGTTGGTGGTTTAAATCCTGTTCCACCTCTTATCCATATCATATTGCTCCAGCCATTCCTTCCGTCAGGTGCGGCAACTCTTGTAAAGTGGTTGTTCTCAACTAGTGGATCTGCAAAATAGCCTTCGATTGCTGTTGTGTGCTGGTTAAAAATGTTCTTTTCAATGACAGATCTTTTTACGTTGTACCATCCATCAACACTCGTTGATCCTACATCTGCTATAGCGCTGCAGTGTGTCCACCAATCTAAACAGGCATGGCCGTTTGTGGTGAATGTGTTTCCTGCTACATGTATTGATGATATGTATGCGTAGATGGCATAGGCGTTGTTGTTTTCAAATTCGTTGTTAGTAATTTGTATCTGTGAGCTTCCTCTAGCTATTCCATAAAGCTTTACGCCGTATGTGTTATCGTGGATATAGTTGTTGTCAATTGTGTGAGACACATCATCGTAATAGTTGTTTGTAGCCATTATACCTCTGCTGTGTCCATGGATTTCATTGTCCTTGATATTCCAGTTTTCTGATCTCTCATCTATCCAAATTCCGTAATATGCACCGCCGTTCAGTGTGTTATTGGTTATCTCTATGTTATCGACTGCTTTATAGCTGTCAATATTTGCGCCATAACTGCTTGTGGTGGTTATGGTACTGTCTCTGATGAAACCGCTGCTGCCAGAATAGAATACCACACCGGTTGACACATTTAATATTTTACAATCAGTCATCTCAAGTCTTCCGCCAGTGTATACAACTATAGTCTCATACAGTGTTTGGCCATTACAAACATAGGTCTCCCCCAAATTAACATATATTGTCCCTGATGTGATAAGTTGATGTGGTTCATCTAAATTTTCATCGTCTAAAACTATGTCTGCTAAATATGGATCTGTATTTGCCCACTCAATTGAATCACTAAAAGCTGCTGCTCCAGTCATTCCGCCACTAAAAAATCTCATTAATGCGCCTGATACTGCTGTTTCAATGTTTGTTTTGTCTGCGCTCGTATCTGTTATTTTTATTGCAACAATTGCACTACTTACTAGCAATAGAGCAACCAAACAAATAGTCAGAACTCGTTTCATTTAACTTTCACCTCCTTTTCTTAAACTCTAGGTTTAAATTTTATATTCAGAATCTAAATATAATAATATTTTAATAATATTTAAGTCTCTAGATTTCGCACTACAAGTGTAATATGAACGAATTTATTTTTAACGTCCCACAAAAGCTTTTTATATATACAATGCATAGTTATAACATATACGCATAGTAGTGATTAACATGAGTGGTGGTTTAGTTCATCAAAGATGAAAAAAGGCAAATTCTTAGTTCCACCAATACCAGAAAATTGCGTATAGATTCTAAAGGCAGAATATCTATTCCTGCAGACATAAGACGATCGCTTGGTTTGAACGGTGAAGTTTTGATGGATTTTGATCTAGAAGAAGGAATTGTTTTTTTGTATGGTCGGTGTAGTGTAGCGGTTAGCATAGGAGCTTGTGGAGCTCTTGACGTGGGTTCAAATCCCGCCTCCGACCCTAAAAAAGATGACGACTTAAACAATAGAACAAAGTCGTCCAGTTTTGGAGGAGATGAAAATGGAAAAGGGTGAACTAGTTCACAAGCAGAGATGATATGTATTCTAGAATGTTCATATTAGACGAAGCGAGACCTTTCGGTATCGAAATACCAGGAAAATGTAAATCTGCTCTCAAGAAATATAACGGACTGAAAATAATAGACAGTGAAGATCTAGCAGATGACTTGTTTTTATTTTTGGACGACTATGCCAAAAATAAAAAACTTTATCTTGTGGGAAGTGGAGGAGTTATTGCATACACTCTTATGTCTAGACTTGGGCTAAAAAACGATTATGAAATAATTAACGTAAACAGATTGTATAAATCAGGTAATCTTGTTGATTTCAAAATGGATAAAAAAATTGACATATCTGATGGAATCTTGATTGATGATGTAATAGCTAGTGGTGAAACATTAAATTTTGTAATTAGAGAATCAAATTCATTTATGAGTGATGCTGCTTGTCTAATTATAAGTGGAGATATCAGAAGCGGGTACAGACAAGAAGAAAGAAGCACGGTGTCTAATATAAGAAACGTTATTTGTCCTCAGAAAGTTGATTATAAAAGAGGGTTTCCTGCTATATTTTCTTCAAGGATGCTACTAAAGAAAGTCAGAGAAGACAACGGCTACAAAAAATATGTTTCAAAGTATGCTAAAGACAATATTGACAGCTTATTGAAATCTATTAACGAAGTAGATATTACTCCGTTTAATGTTTTGTATGATGATCCTGAAGGTTTCATAAAAGAATTTGGAGGTATCAAATGAGAATACAAATAGGTGTTATAGGACCAGAAAAATCAGAATATAGCGATTGTCCTAAAAAGGCAATAATTTTAGAAAATTTGGCAGAAAAGTTAGGAAAACTGATAGCAGAAAATAAGGCTGTTCTTATTACAGGAGGATTTGATGGAACAATGGAGGCTTGTTCAAAAGGAGCAAAAGAAAATAATGGGCTTGTTGTAGGAACTCCTGGAAATGTTCGTGGATCTGGAAATAGATATCTTGATGTGGAAATAGTGACCAACATTGATAAAGGGAGTTTTATTTCATCCGGCATGCTTAGTTCTGATGCTATTATAGTAATTCCTGGAGGAGCTGGTACGCTAGCAGAATTTTGTATGGCATACAGATTCAAAAAACTTTTAATTGTGTTAAAAGGTTTGAATGAGTGGTATGACAAAATCATAGAATCTGGTTATATTGATGATAAAAAGACTGCTCGAATCTTGGGAGTAGACACACCTGAAGAAGCAATAAATATTGCATTAAAAACAATTCAAATAGAAGAAAGTGTAAATAATAAAGGAGAGTAATATGTCGTTTAAGCGCCCTAAAGGTACTCGGGATTTTCTTCCCGAAGATATGGTGAAGAGAAGATGG
>JAHIRU010000008.1 GCA_018818465.1 Nanobdellota archaeon | reverse complement strand
GCCAAAGCTGCAGGCAAGGACGGCAAATATACGCAGGCGTTTGGTGCATACGGGCCTGAGAGGAGAGGAGCTCCTGTAAGAGCTTTCTGTAGAATAGATGACAAACCAGTTGTAATTAGAAGCCATGTACAGAACCCGGATTATGTCATTGTTTTAGATCCATCGCTTCTAGGATTGCCTGAAGTGACTGAAGGTCTAAAGACTGAAACAAAAATAATGATTAACGGTGAAAAAAGAGATCTTAATGTTACAAACGAAGTTCATTTTTTTGACGCAAGTTCGCTTGCATTAAACTTAATTGGAAAAGAAATAGTTAACACGGCTATGCTTGGTGTGTTTTCCAAAGTTTCTGATATAGTTTCATTAGACTCAATAAAAAAAGCTATTGAAGATAATTTCCCAGATAAGCTTGCAGAATCGAATAAAAAACTTGTTGAAGAATCATATAACGGTGTTATAAATGACTAATATAGAAATTGGTGCTGTGGTGAAGAATGCTGGTTCATCTATTAAAAATAAGACAGGTAGCTGGAGAAGCACTAAACCTATTGTTACAGACAGTTGCACAGGATGTAAAATATGTGAATTCTATTGCCCTGATATGGCAATAAAAGTTGTGGATGGTAAAGCAAAAATAGATTATGATTATTGTAAAGGTTGTATGATTTGCATGGAAGTTTGCGCTGCAAAAGCAATAGAAAAGGAGAGGGAGAAATGACAGAATTTGTTTCAGTATACATTACAGCAAAAGATGTGGAAGAAGCAGAAAAAATAGCCAATGTTTTAGTTGATGAAAAACTAGCTGCTTGTGTTAACATAATTCCAGGTATTGTTTCAATCTACAATTGGAAAGGTAATAAAGAGAGGAGTGAAGAGATTTCAATGTTTGTTAAAACTAAAAAATCCCTAGTTAAAGAAGTTATAGAAAAGGTAAAATCAGTTCATAGTTATGATGTTCCATGTATTGTCTCATTCCCTATCTTAGAAGGTGATGAAGATTATTTGAAATATATTGAAGAGGAAACAAAATGAGTAAAAAAACTGAAACCGTGTTGTCAGGGGCTCAAGCTACTGCAGAGGCTATAAAGTTATGCAAGCCTGAAGTCATTCCAGTCTATCCTATCACTCCCCAAACAGGAATTATTGAAACCATATCACAGATGGTCGCTGACGGGGATTTGGATGCAAAAATAATTAATGTTGAATCAGAGCACTCTGCTATGGCTGCAGCTATTGGTGCGCAGGCGACTGGCGTTCGGGCCTACACTGCGACTGCAGGGCAAGGAATGGCTCTAATGCATGAAATGCTCTTTGTTGCATCAGGCATGCGTTTGCCTATTGTTATGAGCGTTTCTAACCGTACACTCTCATCCCCGCTGAACATTTGGAATGATCAGCAAGATTCTTTCTCAGAAAGGGATTCTGGCTGGATACAGCTTTACGTGGAGAATGCACAAGAAGCTTTTGATACGCACATACAGGCATTCAGAATAGCGCAGGAAACAGACACACCTGTCATGGTATGCATGGATGGTTTCATTGTTTCACACACCTATGAATCATTAGAACTTTTAGGAGAGGATAAAGTTAAGTCTTTTTTACCGGAGTACAAAGCTACTTTCAAGCTAGATCCAGCAAACCCAGTCACAATGGGTCCTGTTGCTTCGCCTGATTATTTTGTTAAATTCAAAAAACAGCAGCAAGATGCAATGCTTGGCGCTAAAGAGAATATAAAAAACGCTAACGAAAAATACGCTGAAATTTCTGGAAGAAAATACGGCAATGGCTTGATTGAATTGATTAATATGGAAGGCAAGGAAAACGCTATAATAACAATCGGTTCAATGACAGGTTCGGCGAGAGAGCTTGCTGAAAAGCATGGAATAGGAATAATAAGAGTTAGATGTTTGAGACCTTTCCCTGTAGAAGATTTACAAGAAGCATGTAAAGATTTAAAATCTATAGGTGTATTGGAAAAGGATATTTCATTCGGTGCGAACGGCGCGCTTTATGATGAAATAAAAGCTGCTTTATACATAATAGAAAGCAGATCAAAAGTTTCAAACTTCATAATTGGTCTTGGTGGCAAACCAATTTCTTTAGAAGACATTTCATCTATAATGGAAAAAGTCAAGCAAGGCAAAGAAGGCGTTGAGTGGTTGGATTGATCACTTCCTAGCTTTCTTCCACATCTCTTCAAAGAATATTTTATATTTTTCAACAATTCTTTTGGAAACAATTTCATAAGCAATGTCCTCATCTCCCCACATTACCATCACTATTCTATTTTTGCCTATTGTCATGCCTATTGGCATTGTGAGATTGTGAAATCTTATGGATGAAAACTTTCCAAGAACGTCTCTTTTTTCATAAAATTCCCTGAGACTGGTGTCTACTATTCCTTTGACGCGAATTTTTTTAAAAACTCTTTTTCTATGATGGTTTTGAAAAAAATTCAGCACTCTTTTATTGTTCATTTCTTCATTGCTTACACCGAAAAACCCATATTCTTCGCCGCTTTCCATTTCTTCCAATGAATTATTGAATACTGTTTTAATTCCTCTAAAACCTCTATAAACTTGAGCGTATTCATTATCATGCTTTCCTATTACAGAGTTTATTTGTGGAATTATTTCCTCAAAATCTTTTTTTGTTTTCTCCAGATCGGTTTTTTTATTTTCAATATAATCCAGAACTGATTTTGGATTTGTGACCTGGAATTTCTTGACATTATTTTCAATAATAAAGCTAACTAATCCTTTTTGAATTAATTTTTCTAATATCAAATAAACCTTTGAACTGGATATTCCTGATTTTTTCATTATACCACCAGTCGATGACTTTCCTAAAAAGGCAAGAGCTTTGTATACACGTATCTCACCTTCTGTCAATCCTATTTTCCTAAGAATATCCCAGTCCATATTTAGAAAATGTTTTTGTTATATATAAATATTATTACGCACATGAGGGGATATAATGTTTATATTACTCCTGTTTCTAAATAAAACCGTTATCATGCTTATACAATTCATTTAAATTTGCTCGTATGTCTATACGGACAGATACCATAGAAGCGGTTTGTTTGCGAATTGTTTAGACTTTATTAAAATGGTCACTTTTACGCGAGACTAATTGTCTTGTGAAATTTAATACGAGGTGTGTTATGAAAAAGCTGATTCTTTCGGTTTTAACCATTCTCTTCATCATCGGATTTTCATCGTCGGTGATGGCGAACGATCTTTTCGAAATTCGGGGGATGGAGTTAGGAGACGTGTGGATCATACAAGAACGGTTCACTCTCAGATTCGATGATGATTTGTTTACACGATTCGAACACAAATCAACTGGTGAAATAAGTGATTTTTTCACCGATGATAATTTTGCATTTGCTTTCGGAAAAACCAGCAAATCCAAAGGTGTTATAAATCACACCGCAGGAGTTTTCGGATTCGGTGGAGGTAATCTCAACAGTTTTGGTGCAGAGAATCTTCTTTGTACAAAGTCATTTACTAATTTTACTTCATTGACAAAAGTTTTTAATAGTGAAACAACTTTTTTTTCTAGTTCTGATTACTTTTTTTCAGATTTTGGAATCACAGGTGAATTCAAATGTCAAGAGGGCACATCAACCGCTAAGAGATTCGGACTCGCCGTGAAATTTGATGTACCATCAGGCAATGCAATTGTCCGTTGGTATAAAGGTTTCGATTGCACCAACAAGGTTGTTATGTGGTTATTTTTTCCAATAAATGAGGTATGAAACAATGGTCATATTATCATGGATTTTCGTATTCGTTGGTATAATCGGCGTTTTTTGTCTATCAGGAAGATCAAATATTAGCCGTCTTTTTGGTTTTTATTTGATGATAGGAACCAACATATTTTGGATTACTCGTTGTTTGCTGTTGGAGTATAAATTCTTAGAACCAACAACGCAATGGCCTATTATAATCCAGTTTGTTGTGTTTACAGTGTTGGGTATAAGAGGTATCATTAACAACAAAAATCCCACGCCATAACGCGCGGGATTTTTTTCTTTATTTCTATCACTTAATAGGGATATAATGTTACCTTTAAAAAACCTACTGCGAATTCTTAAGCATGGCTACTATGAGTTGCAAGAAGTGTCCGTATTTTGACACAAAAGTAAAGATGCCGCTGAAGATTCCTCAGCTGATTGGTTTTTGCAAGCTTCGCGAGAAGTTTGTTGATGAAATGACTATAGG
>JAHIRU010000086.1 GCA_018818465.1 Nanobdellota archaeon | reverse complement strand
TCTGAGACTGTCATGAACCTTTTTCAAGAAAAGGTTCAATCCAAAAGGAGCTTCCATGCGGACACTTCGTGTTCCTCGGTCGCTTCCAACGGAAAGGTTCACCGAACTCTCAGGACGCGGGTTCAAATCCCGCTCAGGGCGTATCTAAAATCGTCTTCTGTTAGGCAATAGCATTCCGTTGCTACCATGAGTCCTTGATCTTGCTTCACTATGACCACCATAGTTACTACGTGTGTTTTGATCGCTATAGCCTCTGTAATTACCACATGAGTTTTGATTATTACTATAAGAGCCTCTTGGGTTGTTTCTGCTAGAATAGGATCTAGGTCCCCTATAACTGTTTATTAACATAGGTGTTATTTTTTTGTAGTGAGAAACAGTTTCTTTCTCTATGTCAAATGTTCTGTATTTGTCTATTATCATTCTGAAGTTCCTGTGGTCCTCATTCGACAAAAGATTTATTACGCTTCCTTCTTCTCCTGCTCTTGCTGTCCTTCCTATTCTGTGCACGTAGTCGTTAGGGTCTCCTGGCAGTTCGTAGTTGTATATGTGGGAAACGTTGCTTATGTGAAGGCCTCTTGCAGCTACATCTGTGCATACAAGCACATTTGCTTTGTTGCTGCTGAATGATTCTATATTTTTTGTCCTTTCATACTGCGAAAGACCGCCATGGATCTCTATTGCATCGATCTTGTTTGCGCGAAGGTTTTTGGCAACGGCGTTTGTAGTGCGTCTTGTATTGCAGAATACCATTACAAGGTTTGATTTTTTATTCTGCAAAAGATGCACCAATACTGAAAGCTTTTCGTTCTTCAATACATCGTAGTACATCTGGCTAAGCTTCTCAGGATCAACCATCTTCTCTGCAAAAACCACTATTGGATTTTTTGTATATCTGTCTGCAAGCTCCTTTATTTTGTGGGCAAGTGTTGCAGAAAAGAATAACGTTTGCCTTTCACTTGGACATATATTCATTATTTTTTTTATGTCTCTTATGAAACCCATATCAAACATGCGGTCTGCTTCATCAATAACAAGGAAGCTTATCTTTGACATGTTTATTGTTTTCCTATTTATGTGATCTAGAAGCCTTCCAGGAGTGGCGACTACAACGTCTGCCTTAGGAAGGTTTTGTATCTGAGTGTTTATTGAAACCCCGCCATAAACTGAAATTATGCTCAATTTTTTGTTCCCAGAAAATTGGACAAGTGATTCCTTTACCTGGTTTGCAAGCTCCCTTGTGGGAGTCAATACCAATGCTTGCAATCCATTGTCTGGAATTACTTTTTCTATAATACCGCATCCGAATGCCAGAGTCTTGCCTGACCCGGTTGCCGACTCTCCTATAACATCCTTTCCCTGGAGTATGAAAGGAATTGATTTCCTTTGTATCTGTGTAGGTTCTTCAAAACCTAATGTTTCTATTGTCTTGAACAGCTCTTGGCTTAGTCCAAGCTCTTTAAATTTATTCATATTATACCTCTTTTTAGCACTTATCAAGAAAAAACAAATTAACAGATGGTACTGATAAGGTGCTCTTTCGTTAAATAATAATGCTTTCTTCTTATTAACGCATTGTTATATATATAAACTTATCGGTCTTATTGTTACTTTATGGTCACAATCGTTCTATATTTTTTAAAAATTTCAATTTACTCGGCTAAAACGTTTTTTTCTAAAACTATTAATATTTCGATGTCGAATATAACTTATGAAAATAAAAGAAGTTCAAACCAACAGCAATGCAACGCTTGAAAAGGTTGAGGTTGTAAGCAAAGGTGATGTTAGAACATTTGACAAGTTTGGGAAATCTGGAAGAGTATGCAATTGCGTAATAAAGGACGACTCAGGCGAAATGGAACTAACATTATGGAATGATGAAATAGATGCAATCGAAGCTGGACAGAAAGTAAAAATAACTGATGGCTGGGTAAAAGAGTGGAATGGAAAAATGCAGATATCTGCAGGCAAGAACGGAAAAATTGAAAAAATATAGTCTCTATTATTTTAGAATCAGGACACCACCACAATCACTGTAGTTGTTATGCAATTTTTCTATTATTTTCCTGTCAAACGATTTAACTTGATCTTTTATGTTATCTGCGTTCATTGACAGAACTTTTACTGTCTTTTCATCAACTTCTACAACAGGCACTGTGTGAAACACTGTGCCAGAAGAAAACGGCTTGTTGAGCCCTATTGAGATAAGGCATGGGTTACCTTTTTTCACTATTTTCTCTATTTCATTAACCTTTTCTTTCCCCTTTCCTTTCGGAAAGTTGATTATATTAAAACTGAGTTTAGGATATATCCCCTTTATATTTTTTGTAATGTTCTCAAAATTATCCAATCTATCGCTTACCTCTGTATTGAAATTTTCCTGAAAGGATTCAATATCAGGAATTTCCATTTTTTTATACCTCAACATCCATTCTATTCCTACTGGTATAGAACTGCTTCCTTTGTTTCTTTGCACAACATGAACGTTCTCATAGCCTTCTAATTTCATTAACATCACTCTCTCAAAAATAACCCTATATATTATTGTCTTAGCTCCTTAATATATCCCTATTATTAGAAAGAATCAAGCCATCTTTTTAATATCCCTTTTAATTGACTAAATTAAAATAAAAAATAAAAAAATTCACTGAAGATAATAACTATTTCCTAAAAATTGGCAACTAGTATCTCTTCTTCTTTGCGAAACAATCTCTGCAAAAAACAGGTCTACCGTCTGCTGGCTTGAATGGTACATCACATTCTTTACCGCAATCAGCACAAACTGCCTTATGCATTTCTCGAGGTCCTCTGTCAAAATCCCTTCTTGGACCATCCTTTTTGAAATCTCTCATGTTATTCCTCTCTCCTTTAAACAGTGCAGTAGAAACGCCTTAGCATTCTACCATACCATCGATTATTAACGTTTACGGGTTTATAAAGATTTGTTATTTTTCATTTTTAAATAGAATAATACTAAGATGTCATTATGACAAGAAAGCTTGAACCCAAGCACAGAAGAAAGCGAAGACAGAGAAAGTGATATTTCTAAATCTTTTTATTGTAAAATTACTATTTTCTTAAGTAACCAATAGAAACAATTAACTATAACAGTTTGACGACTAATACCTATTGCATATAGTCGTTTGCATGAATTAACCAATAGAACTAATAACTATGTATGGGCCCATAGCTCAGCCTGGTTAGAGCGCTCGACTATCATTTGAGGATGATGGGGCGAAGCTCTTAACCGAGAGGCCGAGGGTTCGAATCCCTCTGGGCCCGCTCATAATTTAGACATTCTTTACAGTTTTTCATCAATTTTTTTAAGTTTTTCTCTAAATTCAGTCGGGTCAATTCCATAATATAAAGAAGTTATTCTTTCTGTTATATCTTTTTCTCCTTGAGCGGATATTTCTTCTCTTATAGGAAGTACACCATGACTAGTTTCTATATGAATAATACTTAGATCTTTATTATCATCCTTGTAATCATCTAGTTCATATTCTAAAGGATTTTCAAAATCAGCTACCCAATCCGTTAATAATTTTGCTATCATGCCCTTATCTGTCACTTTTCCAGTATAAAAATTACCCGTACGTCTGTGCATCCTTTCCATAGTTTCTTCTCTTTTGCAAGTAGCGTATATAACATGCGTAGAAATTCCATAACTTCTTGCAATGTCATAAAATTTCTTTCTTTGTTCATATTTTGGTGACGTGCAATCCACTACTATAAACTCAACAGGCAAAAGATTTTTCTTTTCATTTTCATTAAGAAAAATCTTATAATCACCAGACGCATATTCTTTGAAAAGATTGTATAAAAATTCATAAGTTGCTTTTCTAGCAACTTCTGTATAAATACCGTTATTGTCAGTTTCAATAAGCGTTTTGTCGGTTGTGTATAAAGATGATCCAGTTTTTACAGAATCTCTTATGTCGTCACTTCCTAGATAGATCAAAGATCCATTTCTAGCTAAACTATTTCCTAAATCATCTAATTTTCTCGTTTCATCCAATAATCTACTGCTATAATACATGAAAGCCTTGGCTATTAAACTCTTTCCTGTTCCAGGCAAACCTGTTGTGAGTATAAGCCTAGGTCTTATAATTGCTGCTTCTTCCATGAAATCACTACCGTAGGGCTTGAATATCGGATTTTTGCTATTTAAAGCTTTTAAATACTTCTGCGATATTATTCAACAGGTTTTACGATGAATTATGAAAAATATAGAAAATTTTCTTAGAGAATTAGGTTTTAGCGAATACGAGACAAGAACCTATTTAACTCTAAACATTCATGGTGTCTGCACAGCAGAAGAGATTTCCAGACTCGCTAACATACCATTACCGCGTGTATATGATACTATAGGACAGCTCCAAAACAATGGTTTTGTTATGGTAACCAAAACAAGGCCGCAAAGATGCAAAGCTAATGATATGGAACTAGCATTAAAGAATTATTTAGAAAGAAAAAGAACTACTGTCAACAAAGAAATAGACAATTTCCTTGGCAGGTCATCAGAATTAGACCTATCTGTTCTAAAACGCATGTCAAAGCCAACAACAGAAGATAACTGGAGAATATGGACAATACGCGGGAAAAAGAACGCTGTTAACATGAGGCATGAATTCGAAAACAGAGCAAAAAAGGAAATATTAATGTTCTCTGGAGACGCATCTTTTATAAGAGAAGATTATCCTGTCTTGGAAAAACTTATTAAAAACGGAGTAAAGATAAAACACCTGCTAAGAGAACCAAAAAATGAAGCTAGAATTGAAAACATAGACAGATTAAAATCCATAGGTGTTAATGTAAAAACCGGATATAATGGCTCCATGAGAGGACAAATAATAGATAACAAGCACGTCCTTGCAATCATAAAATATGGAAAAGATGAAAAAAGTGGTATTCCAGGAACAGATAAAGAATTTACTTATGAAGTATTGGTCTTGGATAATCCGGTATTTGTGAACATATTCAAAGATTATTTTAATTTGAATTGGAAGCAGCTTTAAAAAGAAGCAATTTTTATATCAACAAGAGGATCAGTACTTGCTTCATCATCATTTTCAATAACTACATCACCAGCATTTGTTCCTTCAATTTCTTTAATTTCCCTTTCGATTGCTTTGTAAAATTCTTTCACCAAAGGACCGGCGTATACAAAACCAGAAAAAATATTCTCATCAAAAAAACAGTTAATACCTATTTGATCAACATCTATCACAAGACCTAACGGTTTAGGTTTATTTTCTTCATGAGGATAAAATAAGGCTTTTAGTTTTTTCTTAGGTTTTTTATTAGCTTTTTCATCAACATCTATTTTATAATCTTTTACATCTTCATATTCTGCAGATTCCACTGCTAATAAAATACTAACATCTATAGGTCGTTTATATCTATCCGAACTATCAGATAAATGTAATCTTTTTAATTCATTAAATAGAGAAATATATCCTTCCTTTTTTTTAAGATTTGGACCTCCTTTAAACATATCTATACTCCCATTAATCCACTCTAAAATATGAACAGGGTTTATTATCAAACCATCATTGTATTTTCTAGGATATTTTAAAACATTACCATGAGGATCTTCATTGTGTATAAATGGAGAGTAATCGTTAAGTATGCTAACTGAGTGATTGGGAATAAGCATCAAATAACGTTGTTGTAAATACATAAAATCTAAATAGCTTGAAAATTCCTGTATAATACCACCATCTTCATATTCTCCAATTCTGTTTCTTACCCACTCTTCATCAGCAAAATGATTAATACTTACATCATTCCTATTCATAGTAACCACTACTTAATTTTTAAATCTATTTATAAAGCTTTTGTGCTTCTTAATGGGTTTTTGTATATAAATAAGCATTTTACCCGGTAAAGCGAGATAATTGATCGAAAAGCTTATAAATAACTATGTTATATTTAATTTAATTTGTTACAAACAAGTTTCAAAAGTATTTATTAACATTAATATATATAAATATATACATTCGGTGATATGTTGATTGACGTCATAAAACACGAAATGATTCCCGAACATCAAGTGATGACGAGGGAAGAGCAGAATAGCTTTCTAGAGAAACTTAATATAACAAAAGAACAACTACCAAAAATATCAGATTCTGACGCTGTTTTAAATGAATTGAAATGTAAAGCAGGTGATATCATAAGGGTGAAAAGAAAATCATTGGTATCAGGAGAAGCTATATACTATAGGGTAGTTGTTAAGCAATAGGTTTATATTATTTTATTGACTATAGAGACAAATACGCTCTTCCATGGGCTTTGCGGGGCATGTCCCTATAGCCCGACAAAACAATGGAGAAATGATAAAATGTCGTATTTGCCTATGATTAAAGATTTTGAAGAAAAAATAGGATGGGCTAATTTTCAAATTAATTCTTTTAATAATTTTGTTAAGACAGGCATGCAAAAAATTATAGATGAGATAGATATTGTTACTTTAACGCCTGAATTAGGTGACCTGAAACTAAAATTCGGTAAAGTTGTTGTTAGTAATCCTATTATAAAGGAAGCAGACGGATCAACAAGACATATATTCCCAAGCGAAGCAAGAGTAAGAAATCTAACATATTCTGCTCCTGTTTTCGTTACAATAACACCAATAATTAACGGAATACAGGAAAAATCAGAAAAGGTTCATATAGGCGATCTACCTATAATGGTTAAATCATGTCTGTGTTCTTCTTACGAACAGGATAGAAACAAGCTAATAGAGATGAATGAAGATCCTAATGATCCTGGAGGTTATTTTATAGTTAATGGAACTGAAAGGGTTTTAGTTCTTATAGAAGAGATAACTTCAAACAAACCAATATTTGAGAAATCAAAGGATGAAATATCTGTTAGAATAAATTCAGAAAAATCCGGCTTCAAACAGAGACATATAATTGAAAGAAATCCTGAGGGTGATATATTCATATCATTTGCCAACATAAGAAAACTTTCTGTCTTTGTCTTGCTAAAAGCACTTGGCTTGGAAACCGATAAAGAAATATGTGATAACATTTCTGATAATCAAAAAATTCTGAGTGAGATCTATACAAACCTTTTTGAAACAGAGGTATCGAACAAAGAAGAGGCAATCGAGAGCATAGGTAAGAAGCTTAGAGTTACTGAAGATTATAGAGAAGAGAGAGTTAAACAGATATTAGATAGATATCTGCTTCCACATATAGGACAGGACATCAAGAACAGGTATGAAAAAGCACAATTTTTAACAAAAATAATTAAGAGGATTGTTGCCCTTTCACTTGGTTTGGTTCCAAGTGATGATATTGATCATTATTCTAATAAGAGACTTCTTACATCTGAAGAACTTCTAGGACAGCTATTCAGATCCATCCTTTTAGGCAGATGGGGTCTTTTAGCAAAGATGACATACAACTATCAGAAGTTAATAAAAAGAGGCAAGCATCCAACAATCCAGGGAATAATAGAAGCTAATGCAGTAACAAAACAGGTCATTTCTTCTATAGCAACAGGAAATTGGATTGGAGGAAGAACAGGTATTTCCCAGAGATTGGATAGAAGCTCTTACATAAAAACAATTTCGCATTTGAGATCAATTATTTCACCTTTAACATCAACACAAGAACATTTCAATGCCAGGCAGATTCATCCAACTGAATGGGGTAGGTTATGTCCAGCAGAAACTCCTGAAGGTTCATCTATAGGCCTGAGAAAGCATCTGGCAATATTAACAGAGATAACCACAGGACTGAATGAAGAAGATAATGAAAAGATAGCAGGATTGATAAATTCACTATCATGATTGGGAAAGTGCTATGAAAAAAGCTAAAGTTTCAAAAACAAAGAAGCCTGTTAAGAAAGAAGCAGTTAAAAAAATAAAGAAAGAGAATGTTCAGCCAAAAGCTTCAAAAACCAAGGCAAAAACAGTTGAAGCAAAAAAATCTAAAACAATTGCACAACCAAAAATGAAGACAGCTCCAATAAAATCAGAACCAACTGATATTTTCTTCAATGGTAAATTTATCTCTGATACAAAAGAACCTGAGAAATTTATTAATGATTTAAGAAAAAAGAGAAGAATGAATCTGATATCTCATCAGCTTAATGTCTCATATTACAGCCAATTCAATGAAATAAGAATAAACACTGGCGGCGGAAGAGCCAGAAGACCTTTAATAATAATAGAAAATGGCAAACCAAGATTAACAGAAATGCATGTACAGCAAATGCTTGACAACAAGCTAACTTGGGAAGATCTTGTTAAAAAATCTCTAATAGAGTATTTGGATGCTGATGAAGAAGAAAATGCTTATGTAGCATTAGAACCGAATCATCTTACCTCAAAACATACGCATATGGAAATCAACCCAGTTGTTATGCTTGGCATATCTTCTACATTTATACCATATCCTGAATACAACAGAGGAGACAGGGTTAATTATGGTGTAAAGATGATAGGTCAGGCTATTGGTTTCGTTTCTTCAAATTTCCTTACAAGAATGGATACCAAATTTAATCTTCTTGCATATCCGCAGAAGCCAATTCTTTACACAGATACAAGCACCATATTAGAAAAATATCCTGGCGGACAGAACATAGTTGTTGCTATAATGTGCCATGATGGTTTTAATCTTAACGATGCTATCGTTTTAAACAAGTCTGCTGTTGAAAGAGGACTATTCAGATCCTATTATTTCAGAACATATGAAACAATTAAAAAGAGATATTGGGGAGGACAAGAAGACGAAGTCATGATACCAGAACCTGGCATAAAGGGACACAGGGGCGAGGAGGCCTATGCAGACATTTCAGAAGATGGTATTATCAATCTAGAAACAAAGGTAACTTCAGATTCTGTCATAATAGGAAAGGTCTCACCTTTGCGTTTCTTATCTGATAAAGGATTCACAGCTGACATAGAGAACAAGAGAGAGACATCAGTAACAGTAAGATATGGCGAGGGCGGAATAATAGATGAAGTTATTGTAACAGAAACTCCTGATGGAAACAGGCTGTACAAAATAAGAATAAGAGACGAAAGACAACCTGAACTTGGTGACAAGTTTGCTTCAAGACACGGTCAGAAAGGTGTTCTAGGTTTGCTTGTTCCGCAAGAGGACATGCCATTCACAAACAATGGTGTAACTCCAGATATTATTTTCAATCCGCACGCAATTCCTTCAAGAATGACAATTGGACAGCTATTAGAATTGATTGGAGCAAAAACAGCTGCTCTGTCAGGCAAGGATTTGAGTGCAACAGCATTCAATCATATGAAAGAAGGCGAGATAAGAGGCATACTGAAAAAAATAGGATTCAGAGATGACGGTAAAGAGATGCTCTATGATGGCAAAACTGGAAAAATTTACAAAGTCCTAATATTCACAGGATTATCCTATTACATGAAATTGGATCACATGGTTGCAAACAAAATACACGCAAGATCAAGAGGCCCTGTAACGCTTCTTACAAAACAGCCAACAGAAGGACGCGCTAAGAGAGGTGGATTAAGAATAGGAGAAATGGAGCAGCAATGTCTTCTAGGGCACGGCGCTGCATTAACATTGAAAGAAAGATTTGATTCAGATAAAACCTCGCTACCGATATGTAAAAAATGCGGTTTAATTGCTACACTCGATGTATTGAGAGGTAAAATATATTGTGGCTCTTGCAAATCATCTGAGGTGGTTTGGATAAACACATCTTATGCTTTCAAATTAACTTTGGATGAATTAAAGGCAATGAATGTATATCCAAAAATTATATTGGGAGAAGAATAGGCAGATATGGCTTATATAAAAGAAATCGATTTCAGCATACTTTCGCCTGATTTAATCAGGTCAATGGCTAGAGTTAGAATAGTCAGCTCTGAATTATACGATACAGACGGATATCCTGTTGAAGGCGGTGTTATGGATCCACGATTGGGTGTCATAGATCCAGGACTTCACTGCAGAACATGCAATGGTGGAATAGGCGAATGTCCAGGACATTTTGGTTATCTTGAACTAGCAAAACCCGTTATTCAGGTTCTTTATACAAAGTTCATTTACTATCTTCTAAAATTAACATGCATAAAATGCAATAGAATAATGATAAAAGATGATGTTATTGGAAAGAGGCTATTAATCCAGCCACAGAAATGCCCTCATTGTAAAACAGATCAAAAGAAAATCAGTTTTGTAAAACCGTACGCGTATTATGAAGACAAGACAGAATTAACGCCTACAATGATACGTGAACGTTTTGAAAAAATATCAAACGGTGATCTAAAGAGAATTGGCGTGGGTGGTGGAAGACCGGAGTGGCTTATATTAACACTTTTCCCAATACCACCAGTTACAATGAGACCATCTATAACGCTTGAAAGCGGAGAGAGATCAGAAGATGACTTAACACACAAGCTTGTTGATGTTGTAAGAATAAACCAGAGCTTAAAGGAAAATATAGACATAGGAGCTCCAGACTTTATTCTGAACGATCTCTCAGAACTTGTGCAATATCACATATCAACCTATTTTGATAATGAATTAACTGGCGCACCATTAGCCAGACACAGATCTGGCAGAGCTTTAAAAGGTCTTATTCAGAGATTAAAAGCAAAAGAAGGCAGAATAAGAGGAAATCTCCTAGGTAAGAGAGTTAACTTTTCTGCAAGAACAGTTATCTCACCAGATCCAAGACTTTCAATAAATGAAGTTGGCGTACCTGAAGTAATAGCTGAAGAATTAACACTGCCAGAATATGTAACGCATGTTAATCAAAGCTATATAAAGAATTTGATAAGGGATGGTAAAGTTAATTATGTTGAAAGAACTGATAACAGGAGAATGAAGATAACACCTCACAATAAAGATGATTTAATTAAAATGATTGAGCCCGGCTGGCTTGTTGAAAGGCAGATAAGAGACGGCGACATAGCTTTGTTCAATAGACAGCCAAGCTTGCACAGAATATCCATGATGGCTCATAAAATTAAGATAATGCCGTACAAAACATTCAGATTGAATCCGAGTGTTTGTCCTCCTTACAATGCTGATTTTGATGGAGATGAGATGAACTTGCACATACCACAAAACGAGGAAGCAAGGGCTGAAGCTACATTTTTGATGCAAGTTCAGAACAACATAAATTCGCCTCGTTTCGGCGGACCTGTAATAGGTTTAGATCTTGACCAAATAACAGGAATGTATCTACTAACTAAAGAAGGTACTGTTATAAGCAAAGAAGATGCTTCACAATTATTAGCAAGCGCTGGTATCGAAATAAGACTGCCAGACAAGGATAAATTCACAGGTAAAGAAATATTCAGTCTTCTTTTATCCAAAGATCTAGAAATAGAATTCAGAGCAAGCTGTTGCAAACACTGTGATCATTGCTTGAAAGAGGGATGCAAATATGATGCCTGGGTTAAAATCAAAAACGGTATTTTAGAAAAGGGCGCAATAGATGCAGCAGCGGTAGGTGCAATGAAAGGTAAGGTGCTGGCTAAATTAAACAAATTCTATTCGCCAGACGAAATAAAGGATTTCATTGATAATGCTGGAAGATTGGCTGTTGCCTATCTTATGACAAGAGGATTATCTATCGGTATATCAGATCTTGATGTTACAAAGGAGACATACAAAGAAATTAAAGAAAAGATTAAGAAAACAGAGGAAGAGGCTGATGATTTAATAGAGAAGTACAAAAGAGGAGAGCTTAAGGTAATGCCTGGCATGACGCCAAAACAATCTCTCGAGATACAGATCCTCAATAAACTTTCAAACGGTGTTAGTGAAGCTGGGGATATAATATCAAAGAACATAAAGAAAGGGGATATAATACACATGGCTGTATCCGGTGCAAAAGGATCATTTATTAATACTACTCAGATGGCTGCTGTTGTTGGACAGGAGACAATTCTTGGCAAGAGAATAAAACGCGGCTACTTTGGTAGAACATTGCCGCACTTCAAAAAAGGAGACATAAGAACAAAATCCAAGGGATTTGTTGCAAGCGGATTCAAGGACGGTTTAAACGCTTTTGAGTTGTTCTGGAACATAATGAACGGCAGAGAAGGTTTGATGGATAAATCTCTAAGAACAAGAAAATCTGGTTACATGCAGAGACGTTTAGTGAATGCTTTACAGGATCTAAAGGTAGAACCTGATATGACTGTTAAAGATTCTTCAGGAAGAATAGTGCAGTTTGTTGCTGGTGAAGATGGCATAGATCCATCAAAATCTGATTGGGGAAAACTTGATTGGAGAGAGGAAGTTAGATAAGAAAGAGGTAAAAAATGAAAAACCTACCATTAAACATTCAAAACGAACTTGAGGAATATTTCAAAGAACATAATGTTCCTTCACAGAAAAAAGAGAAGATAATTCAGAAAGTTAATGATATTTACAAAAAAATGAGGTATGATTCTGAAGAAGCCATAGGTATAGTTTGTGCTCAATCACTCTCCGAACCCGCCACACAGATGTCTCTTGATTTTTCAGAAAAAATAATCTTGAAACATAATGGAGTTATCAAAATAGCGCCAATCGGAGAATTTATAGACAGGACAATAGAAAAGCTCGGTAAAAAGGTTGTTAGTGGTTGGGAAATTTGCGATATTTCAGATTATGGATTATTCGTTCCAAGCATAAACAATGAAGAGAAGATAGAGTGGAAGCCTGTCAGTGAAATAAGCAGGCATGCTTCACCTGAAAAAATACTGGAAATTAAGACAAGATCGGGAAGAAAAATAAAAGCTACAGATTCACATTCATTCGTCATAAGGAAAAACAACAAAATTATACCTGTATCAGGAAAGGAACTCATCCCAGGAGACAGGATACCATCCATTTCATTCCTTCCAGAAAACTGCTTACAGTCCTTAGAGATGCAGCCTTTGCTAGGCCAGCAACTTTATGCAAAGAAACAGTTGCCAGAGAAATTAAAACTTGATAACAGCCTTGGCTGGATATTCGGCGCTTACTTGGCTGAAGGCAATGCAACAAAATTCTATGTATCATTTTCTAATACAAATCCGTTATTTTTATCAAAGATTAGAAATTTTGCAGGCAAATACGGATTCACTTTCAATGAATACGACAATTTCCGCGGATTTGCTCCTGCGCATGATATCAGAATAAATTCAAAGCAGTTTTCTCTTTTGATGCAAAAAACATGTGCAACAGGATCTGAAAACAAAAGAGTGCCAGAGTTTGCTTACAGTGCTGATATAGAATTTGTTTCAGGACTAATTAGAGGATACTTTGATGGTGATGGAAATGTATCAGTTGACAGAAGGGTTATACGCATATCATCCAAGTCCGAAGAACTGTTGGATGGAATAGCCTTGCTTCTAACAAGATTTGGTATATTCGCTAGAAAATCAAAGAATAAGAAGGAAAATTTATTAACAATACCATACAAATATGCTGAAAATTTCAGAAAAAATATAGGATTCGTAATTGAATCAAAAGCACAAAAACTTGATGAACTATGTTCACTTTTTGAAAAAAATAAAGGCAGTTATCAGGATTTTGTTGACATGATAGGAGGTTTTGATGACATACTACTTTCAATATCATCAAAGCTTGGCGAACCATCAAGATATGTCAACAGCTTTACAAAAAGACAAAAAATTGGAAGAACTGTTCTTTTAAAGCATATAAAAGCTTTTGAGAAAAAAGCTTTGAAAAAAAACATTGATATCAGCAAAGAATTGAATATACTGAAAAGAATGCACAGCTCTGACGTAGTTTGGGATGAGATATCAGAAACAACATACATTAAACCATCACGCGAGTATGTTTACGATTTCACTGTACCAGGAACAGAAACATTTACCACCTTTGACGGTATTGTAACACACAACACGATGCGTACATACCACTTTGCTGGTACAGCTGGCATTCAGGTAACTCTCGGTCTTCCAAGAATACTTGAGATATTCGATGCAAGAAAAGAGCCAAGAACTCCTGCAATGACTGTTTATCTAGAAAATAAGAAAGCTAGCATTGAAGACGCTAAAAAGGTTGCTGAGAGCATAAAAGAAGTTAAGTTAAGAGATATTGTTCTTTCTACTGTTCTGGACCTTACTGGTTTGGGAATAATATGCAGACTTGATATTGATAAGATTAAAAAACTTGAAATAGAAGCAGAAAAACTTCCGAAAACACTGAAGGCAAGAAATGTTGACATAAAGGTAAAAGACAATATGCTATTTGCTATACCAAAGAAAAAGGAAATGAAGGGACTGCAGAAAATGAAATATTCACTTCTCGAAACCCACATAAAAGGCATAAAGGGAATATCACAGGTTGTTATAACAAAAGAAAATGATGAATGGATAATTAGTACGATGGGTTCAAACCTAAAGAAGGTCTTCGCTGTAGAAGGCGTTAACCCTATGAGAACAGTAACAAACGATCTGTTTGAAATCTATCATGTTCTTGGCGTCGAAGCCGCAAGAAATGCTATAGTAAAAGAGGCTAGATACATAATGGATGAGCAGGGGTTGAATGTTGACACAAGGTACATAATGCTGCTTGCTGACCTGATGACAATGGAAGGCGACATACGCGCCATAGGCCGTTACGGTATTAGTGGCCAGAAGACTTCTGTTCTCGTCCGTGCCTCTTTCGAGGAGACAAAGAAGCATTTAATCAATGCATCAATCCGTGGCGAAAAGGATCATCTTCGCGGTACAATTGAGAATATTATGATGAACCAGGTTGCACCAATAGGCACAGGTTCATTCGAATTATACGGCAGAATACCAGAAATCATGAAAGCAGAAAAGACTATTCCTAAAAAGGTTATAGTTAAAGCAGAACCAGCAAAGAAGGCAGTTCCTGCCAAAAAGAAACCTACTGCCAAGAAAGCAGTTGCAAAAAAAACTAGCAGTTAAAAAGAAGAAATAAGCTCCACACGAAGCTATTTATAAATATAACTAAACAATATAGAAGTTATTATGGCCACTAAAGAGGTTGAAATTCCTGAAGGTGTGAATGTTTCGTATAAAGGTACTCTATTAGATGTAACTGGACCAAATGGTAACATTCAAAAAGAATTCAGAAGCACTCTAGCTGATATAAAAATTAGTGATAAAAAAGTAGTTATTTCATCTTCTAATGATCGTAGAAAATCTAAGGCTATGGTTGGTACATGGGTTGCTCACACACGCAATATGATTGCAAGCGCAGAAAACATGTGGGAAGCCAAGCTTAGGATTGTTTATTCACATTTCCCAATGAAAGTGAATCATGATGAACAGAAAGGACAAGTTGTTATCAGCAACTTCCTTGGCGAACGTTCTACACGCCGTGCAAAAACAAAGGGCAAGGTGAAAGTTGAAATCAAAGGCAATGATATTATAATTACTGGAATGAATAGAGAAGAGGTTGGCCAGACAGCTGCTAACATAGAACAGGTAGCTCGTGTAAGAGGTTATGATAAGAGAATTTTCCAAGATGGCTGCCACCTTGTTCAAAAAACCAAATTAGTAGAAAAGGGAGAATAATATTAGCTTAGGTAAGTGATAAATATGGTTAAAAAGGAACTCAAATCTTCTTTGAAAATTAGGAAAAAAATAAAAAAGAGAAAGCCATCATTCAAAAGACAAGAAAACAAGCGTTACAAAAAACTTAAGAGTGTTTGGAGAGCTCCTAGAGGTATTGATTCAAAACTGAAAAAAGATAAAAAATCTCGTGGAAAAAGAGTAAGACCTGGCTATTCTTCACCTACTGCTGTTAAAGGTTTGTCAAGAACAGGGCATAAGATAGTTCATGTATCAAATCCGGGGGATGTTGATAAAATGCATCACACAACAGAGGTTGCTATAATATCAGCTAATGTTGGCGGAAGAAAACGTGCAGAGATATTGAAACACGCTGAAGAAAAAAAGGTTCATATCATGAACAAATAAATAGTTAAGAATTCAATAAAGTTTTAATTGTGATTATTATGATAAATGCTATGTTTCACTCTAAATGCCCGCTTTGCGGTACTTCAGGAAAAAATTGGCAGAGCAAGCCAGAGGTTTTTGTCTGTCCTAACTGTTCATCTATATTCTCAAGATTCGGTTTAGTTATGGAAGCACAGAACGAAAGCCAAGAACTTTGGAATTAAATCACCTAGTTGTCACAACATGTCCATTTTTTATTAACACTATTGTATGTTCTGCTTGCGACACTGGATTGTTGTTTCTGTTCTTCAGAACTGGATAAGTTTCAACAGCCATTGCCTCTTCAAGCTGTCGCATTGAGAGAGCAACTTTTACTGGCGAGAATTTTTTGTACAGCCAGCGCTTTGCAAAAGGCAGTTGTTTGAATTCATCTCTAGCTTTTGCGAGTATCTGTCTTGCTTCAGCGAGCCTTACTGGCCGATCCTGCATGTATCTATAGATCTCTATTATGCCAGATTCCTTTACTGTAGAATTACTTTCTGTTAGGAAAGGTTCTAATGCTAGGACATCGCCTTCCTTGAAAACATAATCTGAATCGTTATCCACATTCAGAATAGAAGGCTGTCCATGGAAAACGTATTTATCCAATGTGTGTCCTGTGAGATTGGTGATGAGACCAAATCCTCTTTTTTCTGCAGCGTCTTGGATAGTTTTTCCAATTTCTGCAACAGTAATACCAGGTTTTAAAATCTTAATAGCTTCTTCTAAAACTTCCTGATTGGCTTTAATCAAAGGACTTGGCTTAGAACAATAAGTGAATGCCATGTCGCCAATGTAGCCATCAACATGAACACCTATGTCTATTTTTACAAGATCACCTTCTTTAACTTCGCGATCATCATTTGCACGAGGTGTGTCATGCGCAGTGATTTCATTTATAGATATGTTTACAGGAAACGCCGGCTTGCCTCCACGTTTTTCTATTTCTGCATCAACATATTCTGCGATTTCAAGAATCTTCATTCCAGGTTTTATTTTTTTGAGCAGATCTTCTCGAATAGTTGCTGTAATGGATCCAGCTTTCTTATATTTTTCTAAAATATTTTCTTCCATATCAACAATTTTAGATGTAAGACATAAAAAAGTTTTCTGTATTCATAATCTCTCATGATATTTGTTTTAATTTAATATTTTTTTCCAAAAAATAAAACTTTATTAACTACTTAAAACAATAATATATTAAATATAAATAAAATTTAAATGTTTTTTGGAGGTTTTAAAAATGGCAAAAAAGAAAGCAGCAAAGAAAGGCGGAAAGAAAAAGAAATAAATAATTTTTAACGCCTTTTTTTATTTTTTTATTTTTCAGTTTATTTTTTAACTCTTTTTTAGAAGATTGAGTACTTCTTCATGTATTTTTGTTCCGTTTGTAGCAACAATATTAGGTGATTCTAGCGTCCAATCATTACCATTCCAATCAGTTACCTTTCCACCACTCTCTTTTACAAGTAAAACTCCTGGTATGACATCCCAGGGAACTATATCAGGCCTTAAAACAACATCATTCCTGCCACACGCAACGTACGCGAAGTCCAATCCACCTGATCCAAGCTGTCTAAAGCTACGTGCTTTCGTTTTAAACGTGGTGTATACCTTTTCTATGGACTTGATGCCTCCGAGGGTATTACTATGGCAATAATTAACCAAAGTTTTCTTCAAATCCTTATTTTTTGATACCTTGATCTTCTCACCGTTGAGAGCAGCACCTTTATCACTTTCAGCAACAAAAAGCTCCCTCTCCCAAGGATTGTTAACAACACTAAGAACTATTCTATTCTTCAAAACCAATGCAATGGATACACAAAAGAATGGTATCTGCGTTGCAAAGTTGGTTGTTCCATCAAGAGGATCAATGTACCATGTATAGTCAGAACTAGTCTTTTTTTGCTTGCTCTCTTCAGAAATTATGTTATGATCAGGGAATGCATTTTTTATTGTGCTTAGAATTATTTCATTCGATTCTTTGTCTACATCTGTTACTATATCCTGCCATCTGTCTTCTTTTATATTTATCTCTTTAACATTTCCATAATGACCTCTTATTAGTTTCCCAGCACGTTTTGCTGAATTGAGTGCGATATCAATCATTTCCTGAATAAAAACCACCTACTAAATATTAACTTAACAATTTAATAATTTATAGGTTGATTTTATGATAAGTTATCAAAGAGACACAAACATTGATGAACAGCTTATAGATATATCCAAAAAAACAGGAATGGAGCATGTAGATATTTCTCGAGTCATAGCTTTGCGCAGCTATGGGACCAAGAGCCGTAGAATCATTGCAAGATGTCACGTCCTCTCCAGAGCGTTTCAAGAAGCTCTTGGTATCGATACACATTATCTAATAGAAGTCATCTCAGAGCAATATGACAAACTCAGCGAAGAAGAAAAAATCAAAACACTCATACATGAGCTAATGCATATACCAAAATCTTTTGGCGGAGGTTTCCGTCATCATAGTGATCATGTCACCAGAAGAAACGTTGAAAGGATGTATAGAAAATATTTAGAATAGGGAATATATACAAAACAGATATAAGAGATTCATCTAATTTAGTTTTATGAAAGCTCGACAAGACGTTTGGATTATTAATGGTAAACATTTCACATCACGCCTATTGCATTGTTTTGGAAACGTTAATGATCATATTAGTCACGAATCTGCAATTAATTTTATTAAACATTCTGAAACAGATTTTTTAACAATTTACACTCAAGGAAATCTTGATACAATCAGCGGTTTGGATGATTTCCCTATTGGTTATTCGGGATTGTTTTTTAAGGATTTAAAGAATTTCTTTCATGACAAAGAATATACAATTCTTGTCAACACAAATCATGCATTAACTGTTAAAGATGCTGTCAAAAGAGCTGAAATTGGTTTTAAATATTCAAAAAGCAAATTCATCAAACTTGAAGTGCTCAATCACCAATTTACTAAACCAATCAATAGAAAAGTTATTGAAGCTTCCAAAATTTTACTTGAAAGGAGTTTTATAGTAATGCCTCTCATAAATGCTAATCTGAGTGATGCAAAAAAACTAGAAAAAATGGGGTGTTCTGCAATAAGAGTTATGATGAGTGATATAGGTTCTAAAAAAGGTCTTATAAATAAAGAACTCTTTGCTAATATTTGTAGTTCAGTAAGAGTACCAATTATTGCTGAGGGAGGACTTTCTGGGCCCGAAGATGCATACAATGCGATGATTGCTGGGGCATCTGCAGTTCTAACTAACAAAGCCTTGTTTTGTTATAAAAATCCTTTATTGTTGATAGAATCTTTAAAGAAATCAATTAGTGCTGGTAGACAAGCATTTATTTGTAATCAAAAAAGAAAAAAGTAATTAATTGGTTTTATTCAATCCCCAACTATCTGAACAATGATCTCTCTTCTTCTTGCTGGAACATCGAAGTCCAAAAGTATGATTTGCTGCCATGCACCTAGAAGAAGCTTCTTATCATTAAAAGGTACAGTAAAGCTAGGTTTGAACAGGCTTGATCTAACATGAGATTTACCGTTATCATCTCCCCACGTTTCACTATGCTTGTATTCTACGTTTGAAGGGACAATCCTTTCAATTGCTTTTTTCAAATCCTCGTTCAAATTAGGTTCAAATTCGGTTGTCGTTACACCCGCAGTAGAGCCTGTAACAAAAATTGTAGCTATTCCTGAGTTTATTTTCGATTCTGCAACAGCTTTTGAGACCTGACCTGTTATGTTTATAATATCCATGTCATGCCCTGATTCCACACTAAAGGTTTTAGTTTCTGTTGGCATACAATCGATATATTAAATTCATAAAATAAATATAACTTATGGTAGATTTAGTAAATACGACTTCTCAGTTTATT
>JAHIRU010000085.1 GCA_018818465.1 Nanobdellota archaeon | reverse complement strand
TTGAACAGTTGCTAGGCGGAAAAACAATCGATTATCCTGCTTCTGATTCCACCAGCACGACTTTTAAAAAAGCCTCCCGTCCAATAAAGGAACAGGGGAAGCAAGAAGAGCTGTTTGAAAGTTAAAGATTTGTTTTCATAGAAATGAATTACCGGTTGTTATGCAATCGGTTTTTTTCTTTCATAGTGTCTATTTAGGGGGATAGATAAAACAACTTAAAATTACGGGCCTCAATAGCTTACAGCTTATTCTGCCCGATCCCATTGAAAGAAGTAGGCAATAGAGGGTAGGGGAGTTTGGAGGGTTTAGGGGAAGGTTTTTAAAGCTTGCCCTCAAGATTTCATCATGGACAAAAGGAAAATATTATGGGTTGAAAGGAATCCTCATCGATATACGGATAGCATTCCTGATCTTGTAAAGTATTTCAATCAGTTGAAAGGGCTTTTGAGCGAAGAATATGATGTTGATGATAAATTTGAGTTAAGCCATGAAATTGCTCCAATAATCAGAGAAGAAAGGAGTTCTGACAGACCATATGAAGCCCTTCTAACTCATGTCCCATATAAGGGAAGAGCTACTTCATTTGATCGTAAAACAGCATTTCGCCAAAAATATGGCGATAGCTTGAAAATTTTAACAGAAATAAAGACAGAAAATCCTGAACTGTACATAGTGGCTTATACAGGCGCTGTCAGTACGCCAAATGATGCTATGGATTTTGTTTTTAAAGAAGAGGGACCTATTGATGACATTGTCTTAAAATCCGACGATATAAGAACAAATTTCGAAAACATCAGGAACGCTATAGAACATGGTTTGGGCAAGTGAATAAACTATTTTTTCTTTTTTTCCCTATCCCAACAAGAGGGTTCCCAACCGATAGCAAGAGAAAGCTTTTTAATCAGAATTTGGTCTCTGGCCACTCACTTGCTATTTCTTTTGCTTTGCCGAGCATTTCTCGGTTAAGGTATATGCAATCTCCCTTCTTATACAACACAACAACAAGCTGTTTTCGAAGGTTCTTGATAGCCTGATCTCTGTACGTGTCATCCCTGAGATGCTTCGGAAGGCCTTTCATTACGTTCCTTATATTCATGTATTTATTGGCACTATAGCACTTCCTTGATAAAAGTTTTCGTACTATGTGCCGTTCAATATCTTCAATGTTCAAAGCAATCCCCTATTTTATACCTTTATTATATAATTGTTTTATACTCATTAATAAGTATATCTGAGATTTACTGTTTTGTAGATATACTCGATACCTTTATAAAGGGCTAAAATATAATATTATTATCATACTAATAAGGAAATAATTATGGAAGAAAAGAATGGAGAATCGATATTCATTGAAACGCTTGGGGACAGCCCCTTCATTAAAATCCTTGATATATTGATTGACGGCAGGGAATTTGATTACACCAAAAATGACATAATGGAATGCGCAGAAGTCAGCAAAGCCAGCGTCAACAGGATATTGCCAATGCTGTTGGAAAGAGGCGTTATCAAATTCACCAGGAAGATAGGCAAGGAAAAGCTTTACATCCTTAATCGGAACAGCCCAATCGCCCGCAAAATTGTAGAACTGAAAACCATTATTGTTAATGACTGTATTGACAGGGAGATCGCTTCTGAACCAGCCAAAGAAAGGGTTACTGTAGCGCATTGAATTTATTTACTTCTTTTTTCCCTATTCCAACAGCGAGCTCTCAACCGATAGCAAGAGAAAGCTTTTTATACCGATATAGTAATTCCCACATAAACCTTTTTATACTTAGATAGTAACAAATACATATTATAATCGTTATCATGCTACTACAATTTCAAACCTTTGTGACACATGCTAGTGTGTTATATTAGCTTCCATGAGCGCAAAGGAAAGAGTTGTAGATATATTTCGCTAATTCTTGATTAAGGAGCAATTACATGCCTAACAAATTAGTATCCGAACAAAGGTTTACATCAGTATTAATTTTGACAGTAATGTTCATTGTTACTGGCTGCTCATTTACAGATAGTGATTTTATTAACAAAAAATCAAATGCCCTAATAAAATCAAATACAGTATCTACACAATCAATAGAAACAGTCATACCAATCGAATTCAACGGGCCTTTTTTTAGGAAATTGAGGAGTGTTGGTCCATTTAAACGATATCTGGGAAAAGGAAAACATAGATTTTATTACCAAGATCATTACACATTTTTTGTATCATGCAAGATTGATTCTGTTGATGTAAGTAGGGAATTATTGAGATTGATATGGCATGTAGATAGTGATATTGGTGTTGTCAGTAAAGTATCGAAAAATATATATGCACATCAATATGAATCTATGATTGGTAAAAATCTCAAAGTTATGATATTTCCATACAAAGGAACGCATGGTGATAGTGAAGGTAGATGGGAGGGGATAATTAAAGTATGTTTATTTGATGCTAAACGCAAAAAAGCAGCAGCTTCCTTTTTTATTAAAAGTGATGGAACCATTCATCCGACTGGCGATTCTCGGTGGTTTAGTAAAGTATTAACTAGTAATATTTCTCAGGGAAACAATTATATCATTTTCAAATATAGTGGATTCCCTAATGGAATAACAGTATCATTTGATTTGAAAGAGACTGCTATCCGCAATGCGAGCATAGACAGGGGAAATGATGATATAGACGATTATATTGTTAAGATGCCAACAGGAGACCTTACAATCTCGTTTTAATTATAGATGAAAAATATTACATCATTTTTACAGGAAGGTGATTAGCATGAAAGTTTTGATAACCATATGCCTTCTTCTTGCATTTTTTTTAGCAGTTCCAATAGCATATGCAGGCGAAGGTGATTTTGACGGCGTCAGAATACAGCACACCAAACTATCAACAAATTCTGATACAACGATATTCACAATAGATAATATTATAACAATGTCAATATGTGCAGGATTGTTTCTGCTTGCAATTGCAACAATAATATTTATATCTGGTGGAAATGGTGGCATTGTTGCATGCATTGGTGTGGGGTTTATAATCATTCCATTACTTGTCGGAATATGGTTGATATATTTAATTGGAGTCGTAGTTTTTTTCCTTATTATTGGTATAACAGGCTCAGCTTTAAATTCACTTTTTAAATAAATTTTACCTTATTTTTATAGGAGAATATGATATTATGTTTGGAATTCTTTGTAGTATACTTTCCAGTGTTTTTAATTATACTTATAATACTTTCAATCAGGATGATCACAAAACATACTCTCATGATGATTATGAGGCACCGTCTTACAGTGATTATAATCGAGCATATTCCGGTTCGCCTCCTGACGAACCAGGCAGAACTCATGTAGAAAAGGGGCATAGCATTAAAACAGAATTTGATATTTTTGATCCCTTTAATACAAGGCCTGTAACAGAACGAGCTGAAAGGCATACTCCAGGATTTTTTGGTGGTAGTTTAACAGGAAAAGATTGCATAACAATTGACGGAAGATCCCATGAAGTTAAAGAAACTCGTTCAGACGGTTCATTGAAAGTTAATGATGGTGGTATGTTTAGCTCTGATAAGATAGTTGAATCTGATGGCACTGTTCGTGACAAATCTTGGTGGGAATAACCACCATTCAATTTCTAAAACCAAACCCCGATTCAGTTCGGGGTTTTTTCTTTTTATTTGTCTATTTAGGGGGATAGAGAAGGCAATTCCCAGCAAATGCTTAAATATTCATAACATCAAATAGTTAATATATTACTAATAAGTGTTATTGGTGTTATACATGAAGGGGCTTTCCAAAAAGGAAATTGAGGTTGTAGCATGGCTTGAATTCCATGAAAAATACTTCTTCACAAGCTCGGACATAGAAAGATTTGCAGAAAACAAGACGCAGAGATACAACATAATAAAGAATCTTGTCAGGAAAAAGAGGATAATTAAGCTGAATAGAGCAAAGTATTATCTTGTTCCGATTAAAGCCAAGAGCGGAAAGTGGAGCGAGAATCCCTTTATTGTTGTAGACGAGATATGCAACAGCAAAGACTATTTTATTGGCGATTGGGCAGCTGCAAATTACTGGAGACTTACTGACCAGATACCTATGAGGATTGGTGTGTATACCACAAGGCGCCAGGGAAATATCAGAATACTCAATACGAAAATAGTTTTTCATCGAACCTCAAAGAAGAGGCTTGAGAAAGCTGTGGTCAAGTCTATACAAGGGCATACATTTAGGATACTATCCAAAAAGGAGTCTAAAAAATGGATGAAATTAAGAGAATAACTCAGAAAGAATTGCAGGACATATCTGGAAGAACCGGTTTTAGTCTATTGACTCTTGTCAAGGATTATTACATTACACTTATCCTCTATTTGCTAAAAGATGTTGATGGATTATATTTCAAAGGAGGGACTGCCTTGCAGAAAATCTTCTTTAATCACTCCAGATTAAGTGAGGATATTGATTATACGGTGACAGAAAATGTCAATTCTATAAAGGAAAATATTGAGAAGATAACAAAACAAAGCGATTTTTTTGAAAAGATTACAAAAGATAAACACGTCTCTGATTTTGTCCGCATGATTGTTCATTACAAGGACCCTTTCGGAGATCGTGGAGAGGTATTCATTGACCTGAATAAAAGGGCGAAACTTGTTTTGAAGCCTGAATCTAACAGAATTCCACATTTTTATCCTGAAAGTATTCCTGATTTTTCTGTGCAGACACTTAACTCAAAGGAACTGTTTGCAGAGAAAATGGCCGCTACCATAGGAAGAAACAAGCCAAGAGATCATTTTGATTTGTATAAAATAATTTCCAATAAAATGAATCTTGATCTGAAACTTGTTAAAAGAAAATGCAAATCCTCAGGACATGAGTTTAACATAACAAAGATGTTTAATAGGGCCAATAGGTTAAAGAGCAGGTGGGATAAAGACATGTCACCCCTCCTTGCAGAAGAAATAAGTTTTCAGGAAATTATGAGAACATTAGCCAAGCATTTCAAATACAAAGAAGAGAAAAAAACCAGAAAAGCCCCTAAATGAAAGCCTGAAACCCCCTGGGTTTTTTTGTTTGTTATTGTCTATTTAG
>JAHIRU010000084.1 GCA_018818465.1 Nanobdellota archaeon | reverse complement strand
TCAGCTGATTTCTTCATCGGCTTACTTGAGCTAGATTTCCCTTTCTTACGTGAGTGCATTCGTGCCATATCAACAACTACCTGTTATTCTATTAATATACACAATATTTGGTTAATAATATAAAAAGGTTACCTTATTTCAACAAGGAATCAACAATATTAGGGTCTGCCTTTACTTTCTTTACATGGCCTCTTGTGCCTGTCATCGGTGTCTTTAATCCATGACCAGTAATCACGCAAACCACTTTTGAGCCTCGTTTGATACGGTGTTTGTACTTCAAAAGGCCTGTTAAAGCAACAGCCCCCGCTGGTTCGGCGAATAGGCCCTCTCTACGAGCAAGGAGCTCCCTTACTCGTAGTATTTCGCGGTCGCTCACGCCCTCTGAGAACCCCTTTGATTCCTTCACTGACCCGAGCGCGCGTTTGCCATCTAGTGGGTTTCCGCATTCTATGGCTACTGCTATCGTGGAACCGTGAACAGGTTCTATTGTTTTGCTTTTCTTTCTAAAGGCTTTCACAATAGGATTGCATCTAGATGATTGAATCCCAACCATTTTCGGTAGTTTTCTAATGAAACCGAGCTTTTGAAACTCTTCAAAGGCTTTCCATGTTGCAGATATTAAAGTGCCATTCCCAATAGGGCAAAACACGTAGTCAGCATTCACCTGTTCTGCTATTTCAAAACCAACTGATTTTGTACCTTCTCTTCGGAAGAGATAATCGCCTGTTAAATACCCCCTATGATCCATGAAGGCTCTCTCAACCATTTCAGCAGCTTTTTCATAGTTTCCTCTAACCTGAAAAACATCTGCACCATAAGCCAGGATCTGTTCAATCTTTGTTTGAATCGCATCATTTGGCACGAATATATGACACCTGAGATTTGACATTGCAGAGTATGCAGCAACAGATGCTCCCATGTTTCCTGTGGATGCACAAACAACTCTTTTGGCTCTTTTTTCCAATGCTCTTGCAATCTCCACAGAAGATCCCCTGTCTTTGAAAGAACCTGTTGGATTTATTGCTTCGTTTTTGAAATAGAGTTGGAATTTCAACCCCAAATCATTTTCCAGATTCTTTGCCCTAATTAACGGAGTTCCTCCTTCATCAATAGAAATTAATTTTTTTATGGGAAAAAATTCTTTGTATCGCGCATGATTAAACGGTCTTCTTCTTAATTTTTTCAGGGATAAAAAATGTTTTATTTTATTGTAATCATAAACTATTTCCAAAGATCCATCACATCTACCGCACCTGAATGCAACAGTATTTGTGGCGTATTCCTTGCCGCAATCAAAACAAAAAATGTACTTTTCATACATAATATAACAATTATAATATTGTTAAACTGGCTTAAATTGAAAGTATTTAAAGCTTCTAGCTCCAAGTTTTTACATGGACAAATTAAGATTGGTGCTATGCCCTCATTGCGACGAAGAGCATAAGGTTATCTTGGATGAGGTTGTAATTAGATGTCATAAATGCAAGAATGTTTTTGAGGAAGGATCAGAAGAGCATTCAGATGAATTTTGGCACAATCCAAACACTGCAGTGCATTTCTGATTTTATCTCAAATTAACGAGTTACAAGCCTGTTTAGATAAGTTTATATAGGTTAACGAATATTATAATAATCAGTTTTGTATCACCTTGAATCTTTGGGGTGAAGTTTATGAAATTTGATTGGGAAGAAGATGAAATAATAGAGGAAGAGGAAGAGAATTGGGGAGATGATGAAAGTTTTGATACAGAAGAAGATGAGTAAACCAATATCATTTGCCTAAAAGCTTTTTCGTACTATAATCTCTGTACTTTCTTTTAAGCTTAATTATCCTAATTTTTTTATCAATCATTTCTTTGTCAATCTTTTGGTCGTATCCTAAAACTATTATGTCAGGGCATTCTTTTTTAACAGTCTCAAACATGTCATCTTTATTGCCTATAACAACCTTGTCAACAAAATCTAGATGCTCTAAAAGTCTTTTCCTTTCTTTTGCAGGGAATAAGAGGTACTCCTTATTTTTTCTTACAGTGTTGTCATGAGCAACTACAACTACAAGAAACTCTCCGTATGATTTTGCTTTTTTTAGAAACCAAACATGTCCTGGATGCAAGATATTAAAAACTCCACCAACAAGAACTTTTTTCATAGTAATGTTTCTCATAATAAACCTCAATATTCAATGGTTTCCCAATACTTTCCTTGCTTCATAAGATTCCATTCTCTGTTTAATTTTGCCTGGATCATATTAAGTTCCTTTGCTTTTAGGTGATGGAATCTTCCCTGCAATTTGAATAATTTTTTCACAGGTTCAAGCTTTTTTGGCTTATATGTTAATGAAAACTTGCCATTCACAACTTCATACAAAGGCCAGAAGCCTGTGTCAACAGATAATTTTCCAACATTAATTGTTTGTGATTCGTTATAACCCCAGCCAGGAACGCATGGCGTCAAAAGATCTATGAAAGCAGGGCCCTTAATTTCCTTTGCTTTCTGCAGTTTTCTCATGTAATCGAACGGGTAGGAAACGCACGCTGTTGCTGCATACTTTATTCCATGCGCAACCATTATTTTTGTTATCTGCTTCCTATTGCGTAGTTTCCCTTTAGTGGTTGTCGTAGTATAGGTTCCATAAGGTGTTGCAGTAGAAGCCTGACCGCCAGTGTTCATGAAGGCTTCGTTATTGTAGCAGACATAAACCATGTCCTCTCCTTTTTCAACTGCAGCAGATAGTGATTGGAGTCCGATGTCATATGTTGCACCATCGCCGATGTAACAAAAAACTTTTGCTTTTTTTTTCAGCTGTCGATAGGCAGCGTTTATGCCACACGCTACAGCACCCGCATTCTCTATTGCCACATGTATCCACGGAACATGCACTGGCATGTAGGGATAGTGAGCCAGCAGAGTCAAGCAGCCTGCAGAGTTAACTAATATTGTGTTTTTTCCCATCACTTTAAGGCCCATTCTCAAGCCTAAGCCAGCACCGCAACCAGAACAAAGAGGAGAACCGCCAGATAATAGTTCTCTTTCAGGAACATCTTCGATGTTGGTTATGGGTTTTTCTTTCATATATAGAATTAGATTCAGGTTCTTTTTATAGCCAGCGCTTTCTGCGTTCCGGTAGCATTGCTTTCCAATGTAATTTCATGATAGCCTTTTCTGATTATTTGATCTCCCTGAATGTCTATGTCTGAATATTCAAGAAGTATTTTTATCGGCAGATACAAACCTAGACCATAAGCAAAGCTTGGAGAGACAAAATTCAGGAATGTTTTTCTTTCCAGGTTTGTTGTCTGTTGTTCAAACCTCTTCCAGTCACCGTTTGTGAAAGCTAAGAAAACTTTCGAATTGGTGAAATCCTGGCTCAAACCAATCATATGGTTTATGGTGGTGTTTTCTGTGTAAAATTTTCTGAAAGTTCCTTCATAATTAACTAATCCGCTAACAACGTTGTTTAGATGTGATGCAATATAGTAATGCGTTGGGCTTGAGTAATTAGTTTCTCCTCCCAGGTCGCTAGCATTCATTTCACCAGTTCCTGGAATATACACAATATGCGTTGTAGCGTTTAAATACAATCTTACATCAAATCTATAATCCGGATAAGTAACATTGAACGTAGTTGAATTAGACCCCTTCTGATCAAGCGTATCGTTGGCTGTTATGTTTATTGTCCATTCACCTGATGGCCAATCGGTTAAAAGAGTTAGGTTATATTCATATAATCTTCCAAGCGATAGATTTTCAACAGCAGTCATTTGCGCGTTTATCACTTTTTTAACGTTGTTTGAATCTGTTATGTTTATCACAACAGCGCTTATGTCAGTGTAGTTGTTGCTGTCGGATACGTTGGCGCGTATAACAACAGTTGTTTCTGTCGGGAACAATGAAGTTTCAACATAAGAAGTGGTATAGGTTTTTACCCAGCTAACGTCTGGAGCTGTGTTGAAAGTGAACTGCGAAACATTTGTTTCGTTTGTATCAATATAATCATCAACAGAAACAAGCCAGTACCAAGTACCGCTAGTAACAGCTATATTTGTTGTGTTAACAGTTCCGTTATATTGTATTGTAACATTTTCCAATGATGATACATTGAATTCGTAATCGCTTAAGTAAAGAAGATACGTAAATCCATTACATGATATGCCGGTGCAGCCATTGCCCATGTCAGCATCAGATGAATTGGTCCAATTAAAAATTACATTGCGGGTATCTGCACCATTGTCTGAAAAGACAGTTGCGTTTGTCGGACCAGTTATGTTCGGCACGCTTGGCGCCCTGTTCTGCACGGTGAAAGGCATCAGTTCGCCTGCCTGGTATTTGGCGCCGATGTCGTTGGCGTGCCACTGGAAGCAGAAACCTCCCTGATTAGAAAAATTGGAATTGTGAACCAGTATCTGATACTGGTCTCCGCTGCTGCTTATGCCGCCGGTATAATTGGTCATTAAGGAGCATGTTTGACCATAGCCATACCATACCGTGTCAATAGGACCGCCTGTTATGATAGCTGAAAAATTGACATCGTTATTGTTGTAAACAGGGTCCGGATCATATGTGCTGTTATGCACAGACGGCGGCTGAGCATCTATGACAAAATAGATTCTCTCATCGCTTCTGTCGCCGTATTCTGTGCCATCATGCGGCTGAGCTAGCCAATAATACACAGCATCATCAAGATGAGTATACGAAATCTGATATGTATCGCCTGCCTGCACTGAAGAAAGGTCTGTGGCATCCAGGGTTATTGTTGTCGCATTATTGCTTGATACATTGCTCACAACAGTTCCCCCTGCCTGCAGTGTTATGTTTATCTTGTCAGTCTTTTTAGCTATGTAGGACAATTGATTGGTCTCCCAGTTCTTGTCCAAATCTGTGAGTGTATCATCACCATCATTAACACTTTCTATGACGCCTGTCTCCTGGTCCCATCCCCAGTCAGATTCGTTGAGATAACTGATATTCAATTTTTGTGCTGTTATCTCAGGCTCCAGGTAGATTGCTAGCTTGTATTTCACAGTATCCCCGTCCCTGTCTGTTCCATTGGACCAGTCAATGTCTGTTGCATTAACCTCAAGCTGTGTCCTGTTTGCAGGAGTAAGCAAAGCTTTAGCATGCGGGAAAGAGGTGCGCGCAATGTCAGAAATTCTAAACTCGTCTATGTAGGCATTTGCTTTGGTTTGATTGTTAAAGTCGGTTCCTATGTGAAGATAGGACGGATTAAAACTCAAAGAATATTTCCAATTCGTTGTTTTTTCCAATTCGCCATCAACATAAAGCTTTATAGTGTTTGCAGAATCGTCCCATGTGCATGCTATATGATGCCATTCCCCTGATTTCCAGTCTCTTATTCCTGTTCTTGCAACAACGCTTTTTGAATAATATGGATACATCCTGCATTCAAGCCCGCCGTTCCTGTCTTTCATCAGCCTGACTCTACTGGTAAAAAACCAAGACCACCAACTCTCAGAAGCTGTTGTGTCAAAAAACACGTTTTCTGCTTTATCAGTTGCATCCCACTGTGGCTGTACCCACATTTCTACAGTACCTGCAGCATA
>JAHIRU010000083.1 GCA_018818465.1 Nanobdellota archaeon | reverse complement strand
AGACGGGTCTGTTTTTTTATTTCAAAATTCTATCAACAGAAGGTGCTAAGATGAATTTAAATTGTACAATAAGAGTCAAAGAACAAATCAACACCGAACACGTCACAGGTCTCCATCCTGATGTTTGGGGAAATTTCTTTGGTCTAAATGGAGATGTTTCAGGAGTCTGTGGTGATGTTTCTAATATCTTTGGTAATCCTAGCAACATCAAGGGCGGTGTCGATGTCACTAATTTCGAAAGAGACGTCACATTCTATCCTCGACGATTCTATGTTAAAGATTAACATTTCAATTAAAAGATCCGCTCCTTTAGGCAGGTCTTTATCCTTATAGTTCCTGTTTTGAAACATTAAGAAATATCAGCAGTTTTCGTTCACGGAAGCTGCTTTTTTCTTTCACTTGTCAACTTAAAGAGGTTTATATTTTATTTTTTTTCTAATTTTATGATACAAAACAACAATTCCACATGAAACTAGATACCAAATTAAAATATCTAATATGAGAATTGGAATATTAAAATATGATGGAGTTTGTTGTCCATGGAGTAGGGGTGGACCACCACCATATCCATAAAACGCAATAGGAAAACCATAATTTGTACCTAGATCACAACATGTAGCAAAGAATAAACTCATATTATTAAGTACAGATGTTAGTGAAAATAATATCAATAATAAAACAATCTTTGCAATTGTTGGTTTGAAAAAATTCTTCCAACTCATATTTATTATTAAATTGAAGGTTTATTTAAGATTTCTAAACAGTGCATATATTCTCAACGCATTTAGGTGTTGCAAAACAAGTTGGATCATCTGATATAACCATAGGGCACATTATTCCCAGACAATCAGCATGTCTTGAAGCTATGTACTCTTTTTCATGAATCTTGTTAATACTGGTAGCTCTTCCTCCATTACTGCAAGTACAACAGCCATCAGGAACAGATATGCAGTCGCTATCTGAAGTGCATCCTTTAAAGTCAGCTTTATTGAATTTTATGCATCCACTAACAGCTATTATTACAAAAATCACTGAAACAATAAAACAGAATTTAAACTCTTTTTTCATACTTTAATTTTCACTTAATTTCTTATATATCTTCTTCACAAACATTATACATGAGCTTTGACTATAGAAAACTTGATTTGAAAGCAGGATTGGAAGTGCATCAACAACTGAGCAGCCACAAACTTTTTTGTAACTGTGATTCGCAAATGCTACAACAACCTAAAGATGAAATATTTAGAAAACAACGTGCTGTAGCTGGTGAGCTAGGAGAAGTTGATGCAGCTGCACTTCATGAAATTCTGAGTAACAAAGAGTTTCATTACAAAGTTTATCCTGAAGAGAGTTGTCTCATTGAAGCAGACGAGGAGCCTCCGCATGAGATGAACAGGAATGCTCTTGAAATCGGCTTGAAGATCGCACTCATGCTTAATTGTGAAATACCTGAAGAAATTCACGTAATGCGCAAGCAGGTTATTGATGGCTCAAACACTAGCGGATTTCAGCGCACTGCTATAATTGGTCTCAATGGATGGGTTGATACCTCTTTTGGTCGCGTTGGCATAACTGATGTAGAAATTGAAGAGGATGCGTGCCAGATAATAGAAAAAACAGACAAGAAAGCTGTTTATGGACTTCACAGGCTTGGCATACCTCTTGTTGAGATAGGAACAGCTCCAGACATGAAATTGCCTGAACAAGTCAAAGAAGCTTCAGAGAAGCTTGGCATGATATTACGTTCTACAGGTTGTGTTAAGCGAGGGCTTGGAACAATCAGGCAAGATGTTAATGTTTCAATAAAAAAAGGTACAAGAATAGAGTTGAAAGGTGTGCAGGATCTTTCAAAAATACCGAATTATGTTGATAATGAGATAAAGCGCCAGCTAGATTTCATAAAGAAAAAGAAACCAGTGCCAAAAGAGGTTCGCCGTGTTAACGATGCAGGAAGCGATTTCATGCGACCTCTAACTGGCGGTGCAAGAATGTACCCTGAAACAGATATTCCTCCAATAAGTATAGATGATAAATACCTGAAACGATTAAGAAAGCAACTACCAGAACTATGGGAAGAGAAAGAAAACCGTTTCATGAAACAATTCAAAGTATCTAAAGATGTTGTGAAACAATTGAATCGAATGGGAATGTCTGAAATATTTGAGAGGCTTGTTAAAAATGGACATGATCCAAAGATTGTTTCATTTACTTTAACATCAGGTCTTACACAATTAAAACGAAAAGAAAATGTTCCAATAGAAAATCTCATAGACGATCATTTCAATAATGTTTTCAGCGCTTTCAAGAAAGGAAAGATTACAAAGGACGGCATTCTATCATCATTGAAACAATTAGCAAATAATCCTAAAGCGAAAATTGAAACAGGTGAAACTGTTTCAGACGAAGCTTCGCTTCGCAAGAAGATAAAAGAAATAATCAATAAAAATCCTCAGGTTAAGAACGCTCCAAGGCCAGAACAAGCTTGCATGGGTCTTGTTATGAAAGAGCTCCGCGGCAAAGCTGATGGTAAGTTGGTTATGAAAATATTGAAGGAAGAATTAGTAAAATAAACTCAATTTAATATATATATTCTAATATAGAGTTAATGATAACTATTTAAAGTTTTGTTCTAATTTTCTTTTATTTGAAATATAATCGCATAGTAGCGACTATATATAAATATAACATGGAGGCTACAATATGAAAAAAATGCATAAATCTATAATCGGTTTCAGTCTCGTTTTAGTAACTTTATTGATTATTGTCGCTGGCGCACAACAAATTACAGCAAACGAATTTGATCCATTGAACGTAGCTAGCACAAGTACAATCGTATGTAAAGAACCTGTAGAAGTTGCAGATCGAGCAGAAATAAACAGTTGGGTTGAAGAATGTAATATTATGTATCCAAATTATGGCGAGGAATGGAGAACATGTATAATAGAGAATCCCACATCATGGATGTATGATAAAATAGTAATGAGCGATATAAACGGTAAATGTATTTCAATAACATCATTATATGAAATACCAGCTCAAGAAATAGGGAAAATACAACTTCAATACAGACAGAGAAGTGATCAAAATAACATGGCATTCGTTAACATGGAAATAGCATCAGTATCAAAAGATAATCTCAAAGCAACAATAATGCAAAGTACAGGAGCTTGTACTTATACAGGAACTGGTAACGGTGATTACAGATCATGCCTACAATCATGTAGTGATGGACTCACATGCAAACCAATGAATGCATGCGCATGTCTACTTTAATCGCAATTTAAATTTCAAGGAGGGATTTTTTTTATCCTTCTTGATTATAATTATTGGAGAAAATAAATGTATGGAAATATAATAAGGGGTGTAGTAAGAACAGTTGCAGTAGGCCTTGCTTTAGGTTATGTGTTTTTTTCTCCAAATTCAGAAGAAATTGGAAAAATAAATCGAGTGAACATACCTGATTGTGCAGGAAATCCTTATGCTTCTGTTGTAACTGATGACGATAATTCTCTACAATGTGAAGTAAGTGTACATGATGAAATATACTTTAATGGTAATAAAATACAACGCGATTTAATACCACTCTATCTAAATTCATTGGACGAAAATGAAAAAATCGATTGGGAAATAAATGAATTTATTAAATATGAAATTACTGTGCATGATGAAGCATTTTCAAATAAATTAACATCTGATCTTGATGTGTTTTGCGGTAGTTTAATAGATGATCCAGAGGAAAGATTGGATAGCTGTGTTGAAAGGGTGCGTAACGGTTATGGTTTAATCACAGGAACAAAATCAAATTATTTTGAAGAAATGATTAAAACAAATAAGGGTGGGCGTGACGTAGAATATAAAATAATAGATTTTGATGACGATACTGCAGTTTGTATTGAAAATTGGGTTAAAAAATATATGAGTTTTGAATATGGAAATAATAAAATAATATTTGATATTGATCTCACATCAAAATCAGGAACAAAAACCGCAGGAGAAATAATTGAATACTATAATGAAAATAATGAAATAGATTAAATAATTATAAATCAAGTTCATCTAAATTTTCGTTATCTGGTTCTTTTTTTATAGATAATGTGGATTGTTTCTCTATTGTTTCACCTGGCTCTTTAGGAACTTCTATTTTTGGCAATTTCTCAGTTTTGGATTGAACTTTTTCTAAAGGTTCATTTGGTTCAGACTTGCCCAAATCTCCGCTCTCTACTTTCTGGTTTATCAGAGATTTCAGAACACCTACCTCAATCTCAAGTTCTGCTATTCTTCCTGATCTAGATTTAACAAGCCTTTTGAGCTCAGTTACAGGTAATTTTTTCCATTCTTTCATTCGTTAGAATTGTTTT